>NZ_JBSFPS010000070.1:0-37744 GCF_053588315.1 Streptosporangium sp. NPDC003464
GGGCCGCCGCACCGCGCTGCGCTACGCCGCCGGCATCACCCTCGTGCAGGCGGGCTGGGTGCTCCGCCTCTTCCTGGCGGAGGCGGGTGTCCTGCCCCCGGCCTCCCTGCTGCCGCTGTTCGCCTGCCTGGTCGTCCTGGAACTCGCGGTGCCACGGTGGGCGGAACGGGTCAGGGCCACCAACTGGCACCCGCACCACATCGCCGAACGCTACGGCCTGTTCACGATCATTCTGCTCGGTGAGAGTGTCCTGGCCGCGAGCAGGGGAGTCGGAGGGGCGATCGAAGCGGGCCGGATCAGTGGCCCGTCCGTCGTCATCGCCGTCTGCGGCCTCGTCCTGCTGTTCGCTGTCTGGTGGCTGTACTTCCTCGTACCGGCGGGGGAAGGCCTCAGTAACCGCCGTCACCGGTCCTACCTGTGGGGATACGGCCACTACGGCATCTTCGCGGCGCTGGCGGCCCTCGGCGCCGGGCTCGAAGTGGCGGTGGAGCAGAGCGGGCACGCCGTCGCGGCGTCACCGACGGCACTCGGCTACGCCGTCGCCGTCCCGGTCGCCCTGTATCTCGCCCTGCTGTGGGCGGTACACGCGCTTGCCGCCGTGGAGCCCGTCATCTTTCCCACCGCGGTCCTGGGCTGCGTCATCGTCATCCTGTCGCTGCCGCTCGCGGCGCCCTGGATCGGCGTGGCCGCCGTGGTCGCGGCGATCGCAGCCGTCTGTGTCCTGCTGATCGCTCTCACGATGTGGACCGCAGCCGTCGGGGGCCGCGCCGGAGCACGCCGTCATCGCCCGCCGGCCTCCGGCTCCGGCGAGTCCTGAAGCAGACCGAGCCCTACCAGGCCGAACGTCAGCCCCGGAACTCGACGGACATCGCGGTGATCTTGGCCGGGTTCATCATCCACAGCACCTGGTCGATGCCCTGCGCCGAGGCGTTGACCGTGAGGACCGTGAAGACCTGTCCGTCGCGGCTGAGCAGGGCTGAGGTCTGACCGTTCGTGGCCGCCCAGGCCACGTCGACCCCGGTCCAGAAGTGGCCCGCGAACGCCTTGACGTACTTCGCGACCCGCGACGCGCCCACCACGGGGAAACGAGAGGCGCGCACATTGCCTCCTCCGTCTGAGTAGCTGGTCACGTCCGCGGCGAAGAGCTGTTCCAGCGCGGTCAGGTCGCCGGAGCGGGCGGCGGTGACGAAGGCGGTCAGCAGTCTGCGCTGCTCGGCCCCGGTCACGGGCGTGCGACGCTCGACGAGCACGCGCTTGCGGGCCCTGCTGACCAGCTGGCGTACGGCCGGCTCGTTGAGCTGGATGATGTCGGCGATCCGCCGGTAGGGGTAGTCGAACGCCTCCCGCAGTACGTACGCCGCCCGTTCGGTGGGCGAAAGCCGCTCCAGGAGCATCAGCACCGCGAACTCCAGAGCCTCGCTCCGCTCGGCGCCGAGATAGGGATCCGCGCCGGTGTCGACGGGTTCGGGAAGCCACGGGCCGATGTAGGTCTCGCGGCGGACGCGCGCGGACCGGGCGGCGTTGATGGCCAGCCGCGTGGTCGCCGTCGCCAGGAACGCGGCCGGGCTGTCCACCGTGGCGCGGTCGTAGCCCTGCCAGCGCAGCCAGACCTCCTGCACCAGATCCTCGGCCTCGGCCGCGCTGCCCAGCATCCGGTACGCGATCCCGAACAGGCGCGGCCGCGCACCGGCGAACACCGCGGCGGCCTGCTCGAGATCCTCCGGACCGCCTGATCCGGCATCCGCCACCGCCATCGCCCCCTGCCGGGCCGGTGTCCCGCGCTCCGTCGGCAGGGCCGTTCTCCGGCCCCCGCCCTGGACTGCCACCTGCCGTCTGCTCTCTTGAGCGGCAAGGATAACCCAGCGGCAGATGACAGCCCGCGCGCTGCTCCTCCTCGCGGAAATCTCGATCGTTGTCGATGGCGTCGTCCGCGGCCCGCAAAGAATCTCGCGGCGGCTGTCACAAGACAGGAGGCTGCCCGGTCTTAGCTGATACCGGTTGGCAGCAGACGCCCCGGTGGACAGAGAGGGTTTGCCATGAAGATCGTGGTAATCGGCGGAACCGGCCTGATCGGGTCGAAGGTCGTGACGGAGCTGGGCGAGCACGGTCACGAGGCGGTGGCCGCGTCACCGAACACCGGCGTCAACACCCTCACCGGCGAAGGGCTGGCCGAGGTGCTGGCAGGTGCGCAGGTGGTTATCGACGTGTCGAACTCGCCGTCGTTCGAGGAGAAGGCGGTGCTGGAGTTCTTCGAGACCTCCACCCGCAACCTGCTCGCCGCGGAGGCCGCGGCGGGCGTCGGCCACCACGTCGCGCTGTCGGTCGTGGGAACGGAGCGGCCGCCCGGGAACGCCTACTTCCGGGCGAAGACCGCCCAGGAGCAGCTGATCGAGAAGTCGTCGATCCCGTTCTCGATCGTGCACGCCACCCAGTTCTTCGAGTTCGTCCGGAGGATCGCCGACGAGGCCACGGACGGCGACAAGGTGCGGATGGCGCCTGTGCTCTTCCAGCCCATCGCGGGCGACGATGTCGCCCAGGCGGTCGCCAGGGTCGCGGTGGGGAGGCCGTTGCACGGCAGGGTCGAGGTGGCCGGGCCCGAGCGGTCCCGGATGGACGAGTTCTTCCGCGACGTGTTGGCCTCCTGGGGCGATCCGCGCGAGGTGGTCACCGACCCGCACGCGCGCTACTTCGGGGCCGAGCTGCTCGAGCGGTCGCTGGTGCCGGATGACGGCGCCACCCTCGGCCAGATCCGCTACCGCGACTGGTCGGCCCGGAACGCGGCCGGCGAGTAGCGCGCCCGGCCCGAAGCCTCCACAGACACGAAAGGTGACTCCCATGTCCGACAGCGATTCGGGACCCGCCGGGCCCAAGCCGAGATCGACCGCGTGGCAGACGGCGCTGACCATGCTGCAAGAGGCCGAGCCGCCGTTCATCCCGCAGGGCGCGCACGTCATGACCGTGGTCGTCGAGTTCCCGCCCGGCGACCCCGGCACGCCGCCGCACCGGCACTCGGGGCCGGCGTTCGGCTACGTGCTGGAAGGCGAGATGCTGCTGGAGGTGGAAGGCGAGCCGGAGCGGGTCGTACCCGCCGGGGAGGCGTTCTGGGAGCCGGGCGGCGACGTCATCCACTACCAGGACGGCAACAACCGCGACGACATCCCGCTGCGGTTCATCGTCACCATGCTGTGCGAGCCCGGCAGGCCGATGCTCACCCTGGTGGACGAGGAAGAGCTCACCCGGCGCAAGGACCGCCGCGCCCCGCGCCCGTCCTGAGCGCGGGCGGATCTCGCACCGCCCCGGTCGGCCGTGGCGTGCGAGCTGTTCTCGGGAACGGGGCGGCTGGACGTGGGTGCGGAACCTCTGCCGGCCTATGTCCGGGCGCGTAGGCGACGCAGCATCCGCGGGTCGCCGAAGCCGGCCTCGCGGGCGGCTGTCTCAGCCGTCGCGCCCTGCCCGAGGAGGTGTTCGGCCCGTTCCAGCCGCAACGCGGTCTGGTAGGCCAGAGGCGTGAGGCCGGTCGCGTGCCGGAAGAGCCGGGTGACAGTCCGTTCGCTGCATCCACTGGCGTCGGCGAGCGTCGAGAGCGTGAGCCGCTGGGTGAAACGCGCGTCGATCAGGTCCTGAATGTGGTGCACGGTCTCGTCGTTGTGACCGCGGTGCCGGAGCATCGCGCTGATCTGCGGTGAGGCTCCTTGGCGGGGGGCGTACACCACCATGGCGCGGGCCACCTGGCTGGCGGCGTACGGCCCGTGCCTGGTGCTCAGCAGGTGGAGCGCCACGTCGACGCCGCTGGCCACGCCCGCCGAGGTCACCACCCGCCGGTCCTCGACGTAGAGCGCGTCGCGCACGACCTCGGCCTTCGGATAGAGGCGGGCAAGCTGGTCCTGGGCCGTGTGGTGGGTGGTGCAGCGGCGGCCGTCGAGCAGGCCGGCCCGGCCGAGCGCGTCGGCGCCCGCGCAGATGCCCGCCACGGTGCCGCCGGCCGCGTGGTGCTCGCGTAGCCGGCGCAAGGTGTCAGCCGTGGCCATGCGCGTCGGGCCGCGCCAGCCCGGCACGATGACGAGATCGTCCGGTTCCAGACGGGGCCATGCACGCTCGGCGTGCAGGGGCAGTCCTTGCACGGTGGCGACGTGCGTGTCCTCGGCCACGTACGACAGGGCGTACTCGTGGCCGAGGTCGGCCGCCGTGGAGAAGACCTGGGCCGGCCCGGCCACGTCGAGCAGGTGCACTCTCGGGATGAGCAGGAAGACGACCCGGGGCATGGTCACCGAGCCTACGCCCCGGCCAGCTCGTCCACGGTGCGGATGGTGGCGAACCGGCCCGCGAGCGCGTACTCGGTGCGCGCGATGACATCGGCGACGCCCAGCGTCCGCGGGTCGCTCACCAGCCGCGAGAACGGCAGATCCTGCGGCGCGTCGCGGTGCGGGATGGGGGTGGTCGCGGTGGCGTCGGTGGCGAAGACGACGTCGAAGCCGAGGTCGGAGGCGACCCGGGTGGTGGTCTCGCAGCATTGCTCGGTACGGATGCCGCACACCGTCAACCGCCGGACGCCGCGACTGGTCAGGGTCTGGTGCAGGTTCGTGGTGGTGAAGGCGTTGTGCGCGGTCTTGGTGATGAGCGGGTCGCCCGGGTGAGGATCGAGGCCGTCCATCAGGCGGACGTGCCCCCGTGCCGGATCGAACACGGTGCCGGACCCCGGCCGTGAGCCGAGCACCCACACCACCAGATGGCCCTGGGCGCGGGCCGCGGTGACCAGACGGTTGACCTGACCGACGATGTCCGGCTGCGATACGAACTCCCAGTCCGGCAGTCGCCGGAAGGACTCCTGGACGTCGATGACGACGAGCGCGTTGTTCACCCCTCAAGGATGGAGCGGTGGGGGCGGGGGCTGAAGGCGTGAACCGGTCAGCCTGCGGAACGATCTGGTCAGCCACTCCGCCGCGGGGCCAGGCAGGCCCTACGTCCGTGCGAGCGTCTCACCCCAGTCGCAGCGCCAGGAAGAAGTCCACCCGATCCTCCAGACGGGACAGGTTGCGGCCGGTCAGGTCCTGGATCCGCTGAATCCGGTAACGCAGCGTGTTGACGTGGACGTGCAGAATCTCCGCGCACTTCGTCCACGACCCCGACACCAGCAGGAACGCCTCCAGTGTGCGGACCAGGTCGGCCCGGTGCACCTGGTCGTAGTCGCGCAGCGGGTCCAGCAGCCGGACCCGGAACATGTGCCGTACGTCGTCGGGGACCGAGGCGAGCAGCAGCACGTGGGTGGCCAGCTCGTCGTGGCCCACGACGGCGCCGCGCTCGGCCTGGCCCTCGGCCATCCGCCGGGCGTGGCGGGCCTCCTCGACCGCGCCGCGCAGCCCTTCCAGCGGCGCGATCCCGCTGACCCCGACGGCGAGGCGGCTCGCACCGAGCCCAGGGGCCAGCGCGTGCACGGCCTCGCGGACCTCGGCGGTGATGTCGGACTCCGGAGCCGGGATGAGCGCGATGACCTCCTCCCCGACCACGCCGACCGCCGGTGACGCACACGCCCGGTTGAGGATCTCCTTGACCACGACCCGCAGCTCGCCGGGGCGCAGCCCGCCGTGCGAGGTGGTGGCCACGGCCACGAAGCCGCGCTCGGACACCAGGCCGGTGACCTGGAGCCGGGGCAGGAGGTCGCTGAGCCTGCCGTCGGAGACGACGGACTGGATCAACTCCTGGGCGATACGGCCCTCCGGGCTCAGGCGGTCGTCCAGGCGTGCCCGCTCCAGCGCGACCACCGCGGCCAGCTCTCCAGCCAGCGCCCGCCGCTCCTCCGACCAGTCCCCGAAGGCGCCTTCGAAGGCCAGGAACCAGTCGGCGACCCTGGGAGTCGTCTGCTCGTCCACCGGGAAGACCGAATACCGCTCCGCGCCGCGCAACGTGTACGGCGTCCGCCTGACGGTCAGGAAGCCGCGTGCCAGCGACCGGGCGGTGCTCTGGGACAGCGGACGCGAGCCCGCCACCACCCGCCCGACCGGGGTGAGCACCCAGCAGGGCATGCCCAGGTCGTGGCCGAGCATGTGGAGCACCGGGTCCAGGCCCGCGCCTGCGGTGACACCCGAGACGAGCCGGCGGTGGCGGTCCAGGACGGCGGTCATGTCGGAGGCCCTGCCCGTGGACAGGCGGCGCACGATGTGCTCGGTGACCTCGGCGAACGACAACGTCTCCGGCACGTGGAACAGCGGCATCCGGTGCCTGAGGCAGGCCTCGACGAGGTCGGCGGGGAGTTCGCCGCGCTGCGGATCGCCCGCGCCCAGTGCGGACACCCTGGCATCGGCCAGGCCCCGGACGAACCGGTCGCTGTCCTCGGGGCGCTGCCGCCAGATCAGCCCGGTGAGCACCAGCTCACCGCCGTTCAGATAGCGGCCGGGGTCGAGCAGGTCGGTGGTGATGACCCAGCGGATCATCCGGTCGAGCTCGTCGCGGCCCGTTACCAGTGACAGCTGCAGCTCGGTCATCTCCAGGAGCGTGTTCAGTCGCATCGCGCGTCTCCCGTCCTCTGGCGGTGAGGTTAGTCGAGCGATCAACACCCGGATAATCCCCGGAACGCCCAAAATGCTGGGAGGACGCCGGGAAGTTTTGGAGCATGACACGAAAATCCAGGGCAGAGCCGTATTCCACTTCGGGTTTCCTGCTGCTGGACCGTGCGCGAGGTCGATGTGTGTACTGCTCCCATGGCGAAACGGTAGTGCTCCGGCGGAGTCCCCGCCGGGGTCCGGCCGCGCGGGAAGCCGGGCCCACCGCCCCGTACGACTCGCGCAAGAGCAGGTCCTCTGTCGCCCACAAGGAGATCCACACATGAGCGCCATACCGGTGCGCGCGCCGCGCGACATCACGGTCCCGGGCGGCGGGGGAGTGGGCGACAGCCCGCCCCGCCCCGACGGGACGCTGAAGGTCAGGGGCGAGTTCGCCTACTCCTCCGACCTGTGGATCGACGGGATGCTGTGGGGGGCCACGCTGCGCAGCCCGCACCCCCGCGCGAAGATCCTGTCCATCGACACCTCCGCGGCCCTCGCCCACCCGGGCGTGGCGGCCGTCCTCACCCACGAGGACGTTCCGGGCCGCAAGCACTTCGGCCTGGACCACACCTGGGACCAGCCGGTCCTCGCCTTCGAGGAGGTGCGCCATCAGGGGGAGGCGATCGCGCTCGTCGCGGCCGACCATCCGGAGACCGCACGCCGGGCGCTGGAGAGGATCCGGATCGAGTACGAGGTCCTGGAGCCGCTCACCGACGCTCGCCGCGCCGCCTTCGACCCGGCGTATCCGCAGGTCCAGCCGCGCGGCAACCTCGCCCGCCACCAGCCCGTCCGGGCCGGCGACGTGGCGGCGGCCAAGGCGCGGGCCGAGGTGGTGGTCCGCGGCGAATACCAGGTCGGCATCCAGGACCAGGCTTTCCTCGGTCCGGAGTCCGGCCTCGCCGTCCCGGCCGAGGACGGCGGCGTGGATCTCTACGTCGCCACCCAGTGGATGCACAACGACCTCAAGCAGATCGCTCCCTGCCTCGGCCTGCCCGAGGAGAGGATCCGCATGACGCTGTCAGGCGTCGGCGGCGCCTTCGGCGGCCGTGAAGACCTGTCGATGCAGATCCACGCCGCGATGCTCGCCCTGCGTACCGGCAGGCCCATCAAGATCGTCTACAACCGGTACGAGTCGTTCTTCGGCCACGTGCACCGCCACCCGGCCGAGATGCGCTACGAGTACGGCGCCACCCGTGACGGGAAGCTGCTCTACGCCGATGTGGAGATCCTCCTCGACGGCGGCGCCTACACCTCCGCGACGATGAACGTGGTCGGCAACGCGGCCTCGCTCGGTGTGGGACCGTACGTCATCCCGAACATCAAGATCGACGCCTACGGTGTCCACACCAACAATCCGCCCTGCGGAGCGATGCGCGGCTTCGGCGCGGTCCAGGCGTGCTTCGCCTACGAGTCGATGATGGACAAGCTGGCCGACGCCTGCGGGCTCGACCCGGTCACGGTCCGGCAGCTCAACGCCGCCTCGGAGGGGAGCCGGCTGGCCACCGGCCAGGTGATCTGGGCCCCGCTGCCGATGGCCGAGATGCTCCAACAGGCCCGTGAGCTGCCGATGCCCGCCCCGCTGGACACCGGCGACATCCGCAACCTGCCCGGTGGCGCCTCGCAGACCACCCACGGCGAGGGCGTACGGCGCGGCGTCGGATACGGGGTGGGGCTGAAGAACATCTGCTTCTCCGAAGGCTACGACGACTACTCCACCGCCCGGGTCCGCCTGGAGGTCATCGGCGGCCGGGCCACCGCGTCGGTGCACACCGCCGCCGCCGAGGTCGGCCAGGGGCTGGTGACGCTGCAGGCCCAGATCGCCCGTACCGAGCTGGGCATCGAGCGGGTTGTCATCCAACCGGCCGACAACCAGGTCGGCGACGCCGGCTCAAGCTCCGCCTCGCGCCAGTCCTACATGACCGGCGGCGCGGTGATGACGGCCTGCCGGGCCGTACGCGAGGGTGTGCTCACCCTGGCCGCCGCCCGGTCCGGCCGTCCCCGCGACGAGCTGTCGCTGGTCGGCGGCAAGGTCGTCTCCGACAGCGAGGGCGTGCTCGCGACCATCGAGAACGTCCTCGGCGACGCCGTCGTCGAGGAGACCCGCGAGTACCACCATCGGCCGACCATGGGCATGGACGCCGTGACCGGAGAAGGCGACTCGCACACCCAGCTCGCGATGTGCGTTCACCGGGCCGTGGTGGACGTCGACGTCGAGCTGGGCCTGGTGAAGGTCGTGGAGCTCGCCGCCGTTCAGGACGTCGGAAAGATCCTCAACCGCCTCTCACTGGAAGGCCAGATCCACGGCGGCAGCGCGCAGGGCCTCGGCCTCGCGATGATGGAGGAGATCGTGGTATCCGGCGGGAAGGTGCGCAACCCGTCATTCACCGACTACCTGATCCCCACCATCCTCGACATGCCGCCGATGCGCCTGGAGATCCTCGAGAACGCCGACCCGCGCGCCCCGTACGGGCTGCGCGGAGCCGGAGAGCCACCCACGCTCTCCTCGACCCCCGCGATCGTCGCGGCCATCCGCGACGCCACGGGGCTGGCACTCACCCGAGTGCCGGTCCGTCCGGAGCACCTCACCGCAGACCGTCGACCAGCAGGGTGACCCCCACCTGAGAACGCATGGCTTCTCCATGGTCAGGCGGACTGTCGTGCGTCTGTGACCCCACGCGGGCGGCTGCGACGGCCCCCCGCGACCGCACCCCCCTCGAACCGCGCGGAAGACCCGGATTCGGCCATCGGGGTCCCTCCGCGGGTCGACTACGCCCTTGGGAGGGCCCGACCATGTCCCAGCTGCAGACCAGGCCCTCCGGCGAGACCCCCGAGGCCTCCCGGACCTGGATCGACCGCTTCTTCGACCTCACCGGCCGGGGAACGACGGTCGCCAGGGAGGTTCGTGGCGGCATCACCACGTTCGTGGCCGTTGCCTACATCGTTCTGCTCATTCCCATCATCCTCAGCGACGCCGAGGACGTGACCGGCACGTCGCTGACCATCCCGCAGCTCACCACGGCGGTCGCGCTGTCCGCGGCGCTCACCACGATCCTGATGGGCGTGGTGGGCAACGCGCCCTTCGCCCTCGCCTCGGGGCTTGCCGTGGCGCCCGTGGTGGCCTTCCAGGCCGCCCCCTACATGAGATGGGACCAGGCCATGGGCCTGGTCGTGCTGGAGGGCGTGGTGATCGTGATCTTCGCGCTCACCGGCGTCCGGCAGCTCATCATGGACGCCATCCCCACCCCGCTCAAGCACGCCATCGGCGTCGGCATCGGCATGTTCATCGCGCTGATCGGCCTGGTGAAGGCCGGGTTCGTCAGCCCCGACGGGGCCACGCCGCTGTCCATGGGCGCGACGGGCCACCTCGGTGGCTGGCCCGTCGCGGTGTTCTGCGCCGGCCTGCTGCTGATGTTCGCGCTCTTCTCGCGGAGGATACCCGGCGCGATCCTGCTCAGCATCATCGTGACCACCGTGCTCGCCATCGTGATCAACGCGGTCGCGGTGATCGACCCCAAGGCGTGGGATCTGATCGTCCCGAAGATGCCCGACCAGATCATGGCGGCGCCCGACTTCAGCCTGCTGTTCCAGGTGGACCTGTTCGGCGGCTTCGGCGCGGCCGGAGTGCTCACCGCGACGGTCGTACTGTTCACCCTGGTGCTCTCCGGCTTCTTCGACGCGATGGGGACCATCCTCGGCGTCGGCGAGGAGGCCGGTCTCGCCAAGGACGGCAGGATCCACAACCTCGGCAGGATCCTCACCATCGACGGCATCGGCGCCATCGTCGGCGGCGGCACCGGCGCCTCCGCCAACACGGTGGTGGTCGAGTCGGCCGCCGGAGTCGGGGAGGGCGCACGCACCGGCCTCGCCGCGGTGGTGACCGGGCTGCTGTTCGGCGCCGCCATGTTCCTCACCCCGCTCGCCGCCGTGGTGCCCGCGCAGGCGGCCTCACCCGCTCTGGTGCTGGTCGGGGCGCTGATGATGACCGCCGTGCGCAAGATCTCCTGGGAGGACATGGACCTGGCGATCCCGGCGTTCCTCACCATCGCCTTGATGCCGTTCACCTACTCCATCACCAACGGGGTCGGCGCCGGCGTCATCGCCTACGTCCTGATCAAGACCGCCCGCGGCCGGTTCGACCGGATTCACTGGCTGCTCTGGGTGATCAGCCTGGTGTTCGTCGGCTACTTCGGCATCGGCGTGATCGAGCAGCTCTTCAGCTGACACCGCCCGCCCGGGCCGCGTCCCGCCGCCCTCGCCGGCAGCCTCCTCCCGGAGGCGCCGGAGCGGCGGGACACGGGACGGCGGCTCCGGCGCCGCCGTACGGCGGGCGGCCCGTCCCCGTCAGAGAATGGAGTCTTCCCCGATGCGTGAACTCGCCGACGACCTGCTCGGCTGGATCGAGGAGGGGCGTCCGTTCGCCGTCGCCTCCGTGGTCGGGGTCAGCGGCAGCGCCCCCCGAGGACCGGGGGCCGCCCTGGCCGTGCTCGCCGCCGCCCTGGAGGCCGTACGGCGGGGCGAGCCCGTCGCGGTCGCCCGCCTCGTCGACGGCGGCGCCGGCGTCTTCGCCGTCTTCGAGGACCGCGTCCTGGGCGGTCACGGCGTGACGGACTCCCTGGCCGAGGTCGTCGTCGCCGAGGCCCGCGCCATGCTCGACGCCGGGCTCACCGGCCTCCGCACGCTCGGCTGCGGCGAGGAGGAGGCCGTCGTCTTCGTCGAGGCCCACACACCCCCGCCCCGCCTGCCCCTCGCCGGGACCACCGGCCCCATCCACCCCGCCGGCCGCGCCGGGCCGATCCGGCTTTCGGCCCACTCGTAGCAACACACAGACCCGACCCGGTGGACCCACCGGCGGCTTCGGACTTCCCGCCGCTGGACCGGACGAGCGGCCGGATTGTGTACTGGGTCACGCCCCATCCTCCCGATGCCGCGCACCGCGCCCCGGGAGCACAGGAGGTACCGCGCCGCCCGCACGGCGGATCCACGGGCCCACCCGACCGGATCGACTCTGACCTTGGGAGGAGCCTGCCATGGCCCTGATCTTCCTCAACGGCGGCGCCATGCGGGGCGGCCCGCTGCACCATCTGCTCGACGACGCCCCGCTGGTGGCCGAGACCGTCACCGCGCCCAAGTACCGCTTCTACTCGGTGGCCGACCGCTGCCCCGGCCTGGCACCGGTGTCGCATGGCGGCGCCACCATCGAGGGCGAGCTCTACGACGTCCCGATGGACGTCCTGCGGGACCGGCTGATGCCCGCCGAACCTCCCGAGCTGGAGCTGGGCGTGATCGAGCTGGCGGACGGCACCTCCTCGTTCGCGATGCTCCTGCGCCGTCCCCCCACCTCATACGCCGAGCTGTACGACATCACCGCGTTCGGCAGCTGGAAGGCGTACAGGGAGAAGAAGGCATGACGCGATTCGACGTCAACGCCTCGATCCTCTTCACCGGCCTGCCGCTGCTCGAGCGGCCGGCCGCGGTGAAGGCGGCCGGGTTCGACGGGATCGAGTTCTGGTGGCCGTTCACGGAGGCCGTACCGGCGGACAAGGACGTGGACGCCTTCGTCGGCGCGGTCCAGGACGCGGGCGTCCAGCTCGTCGGCCTCAACTTCGCCGACGACATCGCGTCCGGAGGCCGCGGCCTCGTCTCCCGTCCCGCCGACAGCGCGCGTTTCCGCGACAACGTCGACGTCGCGATCGGCATCGCCGGGCGGCTCGGCTGCACGGCCCTCAACGCGCTGTACGGCAACCGCGTGGCCGGCCTGGACCCGGCTGAGCAGGACGGGCTGGCCGCCGAGAACCTCGCGATCGCGGCGAGGGCCGCCGCCGGGATCGGCGCGGTGGTGCTGGTGGAGGCGCTCAACGGCTACGAGTCGCCGTCCTACCCGCTGGTGTCGGCCGAGGCCGCCGTCGAGGCCGCCGGGCGGGCCGGTGAACCGAACGTGATGTTCCTCTGTGATCTGTACCACCTGGCCCGGATGGGCGAGGACCTGGAGGCGGTGATCGCCGAGCACGCGGCCCGGATCGGCCACGTACAGATCGCCGACGTCCCCGGCCGCGGCCGCCCCGGCACGGGCGACCTCGACTTCGGCACGCTCCTGCCCGTCCTGGAGCGGCACGGCTACGAGGGCTGGGTCGGCCTGGAGTACAGGGACGCCGAGCCGGACTTCGGCTGGAGCAGGGAGTTCGCCCGTGACTGAGCGGGTCGCCGGGCACGGCGACGACCGCCAACGCACCCACCAACCGCTGCACGAGGAGAGCACATGAGCAAGATCGGTTTCATCGGGCTCGGCGTCATGGGGTCACCCATGGCCGGGCACCTTGTCAGGGCGGGGCACGACGTCACCGGCTTCGATCTCAGCGAGGACTCCCTCGCCAGGCTCCGGGCCGCCGCCGGCAACGTCGCGGGCAGCGTCGCCGAGGCCGTCGGGGGCGCCGAGATCATCGCCACGATGCTCCCGGCCGACCCGCAGGTCGAGGCCGTCGTGCTCGGCGAGAACGGCGTGCTCGACAACGCCGGGCCGGGCGCGCTCTTGATCGACTTCTCCTCGATCACCCCGCAGACCTCGCGGAAGGTCGCCCGCGAGGGCGCGGCCAAGGGCCTGCGCGTGCTGGACGCCCCGGTCTCCGGTGGAGAGAGGGGCGCGGTCGACGCGGTCCTGTCCATCATGGTCGGCGGATCGCAGGAGGACTTCGACGCCGCCGTTCCGATCTTCGAGACGGTCGGCAGGACCTACCGGCTGGTCGGTCCCGCCGGAGCGGGACAGTACGTCAAGGCCGCCAACCAGCTCGTCGTAGGCGGCACCTACGCTCTCGTCGCCGAAGCCATCGTGCTGATGGAGGCCGCGGGCGTGAACGCCGCCGCGGGCCTGGAGGTGCTCGCCGGCGGGCTGGCCGCCGGCCGCATCCTCGACCTCAAGCGCGAGGCGATGCTGGCCCGCGACTTCCAGCCGGGCTTCCGCATCGACCTGCACCACAAGGACATGGGCATCGTCCTGGAGGCCGCCCGCGGCGCCGAGGTGGCCATCCCGATGGGCGCGCTCGTCGCCCAGCTCATCGCCTCCGCCCGCGCTCAGGGCCACGGTGGCCTCGACCACTCCGCGCTCCTCAAGGTCGCCGAGAACCTCTCCGGGAGGAACAGCTGATGGCCAGGATCCCTGTGATGAACGCGGTGGTCGAGATCCTCAGGTCCGAGGGCGTCGACGTGGCGTTCGGCTGTCCCGGCGCGGCCATCCTCCCGCTCTACAAGGCGATGGAGGAGGTCGGCGGCATCGAGCACCTGATCGTCCGGCACGAGGAGGGCGCGACCCACATGGCCGACGGCTGGGCGCGCACCACCGGCAGGGCCGGTGTCGCGATCGGCACCTCCGGCCCGGCCGGCACGAACATGATCACAGGTCTCTACACCGCGCTCGCGGACTCGATCCCGATCATCTGCGTCACCGGCCAGGCGGTCACCGCCCTGCTCGGCAAGGAGGGCTTCCAGGCGGTCGACATCGTCGAAATCGCCAAGCCCGTCACCAAGTGGGCGGTGCAGATCAAGGAGGCCGCGACGGCCCCGTGGGTCTTCCGCGAGGCCTTCCGCGTCGCGCGGTCGGGCCGTCCGGGCCCGGTCCTGATCGACATCCCGCTTGACGTGGCGAGGGAGTTCGTCGAGTACGATCCCGCGCTCGACGCCCCGCTGCCGATCGCGGCCGTCGAGCCGCACCCGCCACGCGTCGAGAAGGCGCTGGACCTGCTGCTCGCCGCCGACAGGCCGCTGATCCTCGCCGGCGGCGGCGTGGTCATCGCCGAGGCCGCCGACGAGCTGCGCGAACTCGCCGAATACCTGAACGTCCCGGTTCAGGTCACCCTCATGGGCAAGGGCGCGATCGACGAGAACCACGAGCTGTTCTCCGGCATCACCGGCGTGCAGACCTCCCAGCGCTACGGCAACGCGTCCTTCCTGGAGTCGGATCTGGTGCTGGCCGTCGGCGCCCGCTTCGGCGATCGGCACACCGGCCGGATCGACGTCTACCGCGGTGAACGCACGTTCATCCACGTCGACATCGAGCCGACCCAGCTCGGCAGGGTCTTCGAGCCGGACCTGGGCGTCGTCTCCGACGCCAAGCTGTTCCTACGGGCCATGATCCAGGCCGCCAGGAAGCGTGGGGCGGGCCGCGTGGCGGGCGCCTGGGTCGCCAGGGTCCGGGAGCTCAAGGCAAGCCTGGGGCGCCGCGAGGACTTCGACACGATCCCGATCAAGGCCCCTCGCGTCTACAAGGAGATCAACGAGGTCTTCAACGAGGACACCTACTTCGTCACCGCGATCGGCCTCTACCAGATCTGGGGCGGCCAGCACCAGAAGACCCACAGGCCGCGGCGCTACCAGGTCTGCGGCCAGGCCGGCCCGCTGGGCTGGGAGATCCCGGCCGCGATCGGCGTCAAGAAGGCGCTCAAGGACACCGAGCCCGGCGCCGAGGTCGTGGGCATCGTCGGCGACTACGGGTTTCAGTACATGGTGGAGGAGCTCGCCGTCGGCGCACAGTACAACGTGCCGTTCGTCCTGATCATGATCAACAATGAGTATCTGGGCCTCATCCGCCAGGCCTCGATCCCCTACGACATGAACTACCAGGTCGACATCCACTACGACGCGTACGGTACCGACAACATCAAGATCATGGAGGCGTACGGCTGCTCCGGCCGTCGGGTCGTCGACCCCGCGGACATCCGTGAGGCACTCGAATGGGCCCGGAAGCAGGCGCAGTCGACCAGCCGGCCGGTCCTCGTCGAAATCATGATCGAGCGGGAGGCGAACACCCCGCACGGCACGGCCATCGACGCCGTCAAGGAGTTCGAGGCCCCTCCCGGACATGCGACGGTGCTCTCCGCCCTGCCGGGGGGACTCCGTCCGGCGGGGATCACCGGCGTGCCCGCCTCGGGGACCGGGTGATCCCGCCGGGCTCGACGCGGTCATCGCTCCGCGGTGCCGCTGCCCATCTCCCCGGCCCATCGCCGGCTCCAGGCGTTCAGCGGCCCGAGCGCCTCGACGAGGTCCTCGCCGAGCCGGGTGAGGCGGTAGCCGTCGTCGTGCGAGGCGACCAGCCGGGAGCCCGTCAGCTCGTCGAGCCGGGTGCTGAGCACGCTGGAGGACATGCGCTCGCATCGGCGCTGCAGCTCGCGGAAGCCGGCCGGGCCCTGGCTCAGCTCCCACAGGATGCGCATGGTCCAGCGCCGCCCGAGCAGATCGAGGACGGCCATGACCGGGCGGCCCGACTCCGATCCCCGTACCGGCGTGCCCGGCCGAGGTGCTCCGGCTTCCATGTCGCCTCCTTGCGCTCCGCTTGTCGAAGCAGCATAGTGGTTCGAAAATCGAAGCAGGAGATCGAATGCCGCGCATCGAACCGCTCAACCCGCCCTATCCCCCCTCCGTCGAGCAGGCGCTGCGCCGCTGGATGCCGCCCGGCGTGCCGTACGAGCCGCTCACGCTGTTCCGGGTGCTGCACCGCAATCCGGAGCTGGCCTCGCGGATGTTCGCGCTCGGGGCCGGGCTGCTGGGCCACGGGCTCCTGCCGGCCGCCGACCGGGAGATCGTCATCGCCCGGGTGACCGCCCGCGCCGGCTGCGGCTACGAGTGGGGCGTGCACGCCGCGACCCTCGCCCGGCAGGCCGGGCTCAGCCCGGAGCAGCTGCGCGCGACCGCCGTGGCGGGCATCGACGCCTCGTGGTCGCCGCGCCACGCGGCACTGCTCGGCGCGGTCGACGAGCTGCACGAGACCGCGCGGCTGTCGCAGCCCGCCTGGGACGCCCTGCGTGTCCATTACGAGGACGCGCAGCTGCTCGAATTCCTCGTGCTGACCGGCTGGTACCGGACCATCAGCCACCTGGCGAACGGACTCCTCCTGCGGGAGGAGTCCTGGGGCACTCCCTTCCCGGCATCTCACGGAGGGGACCGTTGACGGGCGGGTCCGGCCTGCCCGTCGCTGTCGTCCACGCGTGCCTGCGCGACGGCGGAGGCGGCAGCCCCACCGCGGTCATGGAGGAAGCGCCCTTGACCGACGGCTGGCGCCGCCGCGTACCGGTCCTGACGGGAACCTCTCACGCGGTCTTCGTCCGCGCCCACCACGGCCGAGTTGAGGATCCCGCGGTCTCCCTGCGCTTCTTCACCGCCGAGGGGGAGCTGCCCGCGTGCGGTCACGGGACCCTCGCCGCCCTGGCCTTCCTCGCCGAGCGCGCCGGGGTCGAGGACTACCGGGCGACCCTCCACACGGCGGGGCGCGTCTTCGCCGGCCGGGCCGTGCGGGAGGGCGACCGGGTCGACGCCGGCTTCGACGCCGGGCCCGTCAGCCTGCGCGAGCCCACCGCGATCGAGTGCGACCTCGTCCTGCGCGCGCTCGGTGTCACCTCCGACGTGCTCGCCCCCGGCGCCCGCGTCGCTGCGGTGGGGCGGCCGCGGCTGCTGGTCCCCGTCGCCACACGCTCCGCTCTGGCCGCGCTGGTCCCGGATCTCGTACGGCTCCGCGCGGCCTGCGACCGGCTCGGTCTCCTGGGCTGTTACGTCTACTCCACTCCGACACCCACCGGCCGGGCCGCGGCCCGCATGTTCGCCCCGTCGATCGGTGTCGCCGAGGACATCGCCAACGCCAACAGCACCGCCTGCCTCGCCGCGCACCTGGCAGGTCAGGGCGTCACCGACCTCACCGTCGACATGGGCGACTCCCTCCGCACCCCCTCCACGATCACCGCCACCACCCGGCCCGGCCGGTCCGGCCCGCTGGTCCGGCTGGGCGGCGCCGCGGAGATCACCCGCACCGTCCGCCTGCCGTGACCCCGCAGGCGCCGTCCCCGTGCCGGTGTACGAGGCGGGACGACCGGCACGATTCCAGTGGATACGGCCGGATGGGTCAGATTATTAATCTACAATGTAAAGGGCGTCGACCCTTGGCCGGGCTCTGAGCCCGAGCGGGTCGATTCCCGCCGACTCCGGCAGGACGCCGTTTCTGCCCGCGCCACGCCCGTGCGGCGCGGGTGCTCACCGAAGCGAGGAGGTCGGCTGCACACTGGAACTCCGTCGTCGGCGCAGGTGGGGCCGCCGCGTGGCGGGTTTCGACCGATCGGTGCGGGGTGGTTGGATGAGCTTGTCCAGGCGTGAGATGGTCGCTGGGCTGGGCGCGCTGGTCACGCCCTTCGCCGTTCCCCGGGCGGTCGCGCCGCCACCGGCTCCGGCCGGCGAGCCGCCCGTCGTTCCGGCCGGTGTCGCACCTGAACGGCTCGCCCGGGACGAGGATTTCTGGCGTTCGGTGGCACGGCAGTACCGGGTCAGCGCTGACTTCGTCAACCTGGAGAACGGCTACTACGGGATCATGCCCGAGCCGGTGCGCCGCGCCTACCACCGCAACACCGACCACCTCAACGAGCGCAACTCGCACCTGCTGCGTACCGCCTACAAGGCGCAGGCCGAGCAGGCCAGGCAGCGCCTCGCCGCCGTCCTGGGCGTGCGCGCCGAGGAGATCGCCCTGACGCGGGGCGGCACCGAGGCCCTGCAGCTGCTGATCGCCGGCTACCGGCGGCTGCGGCCGGGGGACGCGGTGATGTACGCCGACCTGGACTATCACAGCGGGCAGTACGCGATGAACTGGCTGCGCGACCGGCGGGGGGCGCGGGTGGAGCGGCTGGTGATCCCGGAGCCGGCGACCCGCCAGGCGGTGCTGGACGCCTACGCCGCGGCGCTGCGCGAGCACCCGCGGGTCAGGCTGCTGCTGCTCAGCCACATGAACAACCGCACCGGGCTGGTGACCCCGGTACGGGAGATCGTCGCGATGGCCCGTGAGCGCGGCGCCGACGTGATCGTGGACGCGGCCCATTCCTGGGGGCACCTGGACTTCACCATGGGTGACCTGGGGGCGGACTTCGCGGTGTTCTCCCTGCACAAGTGGATGGGAGTGCCGCTGGGCGCGGGTTTCCTCTACGTCCGTGAGGGCCGGCTGGCCGACATCGACCCGGCCTTCTGCGACGAGACCTACCCGGGCGGCGACATCCGCTCGCGGGTGCACGCCGGCACCATGGACGTGGCCCCCGTCCTGACGGTGGGCACCGCCCTGGACTTCCACGAGGCCCTGGGCGGCGCGGTCAAGCAGGCGCGGCTGCGCTTCCTGCGGGACCGCTGGGTGCATCAGGTGCTCGACGTCCCGAACGTGGAGATCCTCACCCCCGAGGAGCCAGCCATGTACGGCACCATCACCGCGTTCCGGATCACCGGCCGCACCTCGGAGGCCGACAACGTCGCCATCACCACGGAGCTGATGGAGCGGTATCGGATCTTCACGGTGCGCCGCGGCGGGCCCGCCCGCGGCGACTGCGTGCGGGTGACACCGGCGCTGTTCACCTCGCGTGACGAGGTTGACCTGCTGGCGGCCGCGGTAGGCGACCTCGCACGGCGGACGGGCGCCTGAACGGCCGTCGCCGGGACCGCCACGGGGTGCCGGACGGGCAGGCGTCCGGCACCCCGTACGGGCGCCTACGTGGGTACGGTCGCGGTCTCGGCCGAGGCCGTCAGGTGTCCCGACCGGTCCAGGGCGCGGGTGGCCGCGGCGCAGCCGAGGCCGATCAACCCCAGCGCCAGCCAGGGCAGGCTGGGCAGGCCGGCGTGCGTGCCGAGATCCAGCGCCCACCCGGTGAGCAGGTTGCCCGCGGCGACGCCGATCCCGGCCAGGGTGCTGTAGAGGCCGTAATAGGTGCCGACCATGCGCTGGCCGCCGAAGGCGGCGATGGTCGCCATCTCGAACGGGTAGACGATCATCGTGGCCAGGCTGAGCAGCACCGCCGTCATCAGGACCGGTAGCAGCACCAGAGCCTGGGCGGCGCCGTCCGCCCCGCCGGCCGCGCCGGCCCACGGTGCGGCCACGGCCGGCGGGACGAACGACAGCCCCATCAGCCCCAGGCCCCAGGTGATGGCCTGCGGGGGCCGCCACCGCGCCTTCGCCCATGCTGTCAGGCGTGCCTGCCCGGCGATGGTCGTCACCGCGGAGATCACGAAGATGAGCGTGATGCCGAGCTCACCGCCACTGACCCGGCGCACCTCCAGCGGCAGGCTCAGATA
The DNA here is from genome assembly GCF_053588315.1 of Streptosporangium sp. NPDC003464. Classification (NCBI taxonomy): domain Bacteria; kingdom Bacillati; phylum Actinomycetota; class Actinomycetes; order Streptosporangiales; family Streptosporangiaceae; genus Streptosporangium; species Streptosporangium sp. NPDC003464. The sequence goes on from NZ_JBSFPS010000070.1 coordinate 19,614, forward strand.
TACCTGGAAGTTCAGCACGTAGGAGCCGATCATGGCCAGGGAGAACAGCAGGAAGGGCCGGTTGCCGATCACCTGGCGCCAGTCGAGCAGCACACCGCGCTTCTCCGGCTCCCCTTCCTGCGCTCCCGGTGCCGCTCGCGCGGGCAGGGCCCGAACCTGGGCGACCGTCAGGACGGCGAACATCACGCTCGCGCTCAGGCAGACGAGCTTGAACCCCGCGACGTTGAGCAGCAGGCCGATCAGCGGCCCGATCAGGATGCCGAGCTGGTAGAAGGCGTTGAACGCGGCGAACGCCTCGACCTTGCGGGAGCCGGCCTCGCGGGCGAGGTAGGCGCGCACGGCGGGGTTGAACAGCGCGCCGGCCAGACCGGTCAGGCCTGAGGCGATCAGCAGGGCGGGCAGGGAGTCGGCCACCGCCAGCAGCGCGAAGGCGACGGTGCGCAGCCCGCACCCGGCGACGATCAGGGGCTTGCAGCCGAGCCGGTCGGCCAGGGTGCCGCCGAGGAGGAACATGCCCTGCTGACTGAGGTTGCGGACGCCCAGGATCAGGCCGACCAGCGCCGCCGGCAGCGCCAGCGTCCCGGACAGGTGACCGGCCAGATACGGCATCAGCATGTAGAAACCGGTGTTGATGGTCAGCTGGTTGACCAGCAGCAGCTTCACCGGCCGGTCGAAGGAGCGGGCCAGGGCGAGCGTGCTCTTCACCGCTGGGCTCCTCGCGCGGTGGGCGCCTGTCCGCCGGTGCCGGTGGGATCGAGCACCGTCGCGCAGCGCGTCCAGCGTGCCGGCTCTCGCTCGGCGGGGTGGCCGATCTCGTCAGGGCCGGGCGCCGGTGCCCAGGCAAGGGCGTGGGCGCGGCAGTAGTCGTCGTTGAAGACGGTGTCGAAGTAGCGGTGCGGGCCGTCGGGGAAGATCGCCGCTATCCGGGTGTGGCCGGGGAGGGTCCGGGCCAGCCAGGAGGCCACCAGGGCCACCGCGCCGACGCTCCAGCCGCCGGTGGCGTAACGCAGCGCGGCCAGGCGCCGGCAGGCCCAGACCGCTTCGGCGGGTGCGACCCAGTGCACCTCGCTGAAGGCCTCGTAGGCCACGTTGCGCGGGTAGATGCTGCTGCCCAGGCCCCGCATGAGCCGGGGGCGCGCGGGCTGGCCGAAGATGGTCGAGCCGATCGTGTCGACGCCGACCAGGCGCAGGTCGGGGTAGAAGCGCCGCAGCGCGGAGAAGACGCCCGCGCTGTGGCCGCCGGTGCCCACCGCGCAGACCAGGACGTCGACCCGGCCCAGCTGGCCGGCCAGCTCCATGGCCAGCCCGGCGTAGGCGGCGACGTTGTCGGGGTTGTTGTACTGGTCCGGGCAGTAGGAGCCGGGGTACTCGGCCAGCAGCTCCTGCACGCGCTGACGGCGGGCCTGCTGCCAGCCGCCCACCGGGTGCGGCTCGGTGACGACGACGACGCGGGCCCCGTAGGCCGCCAGCAGGCGGCACATCAGCGGCTCCATGCCGGGGTCGCTCACCAGCGTGACCGGGTGGCCGTGGACGATGCCGGCCAGCGCCAGGCCCAGACCGAAGGTCCCGCTGGTGGACTCGATGATGTGCGCGCCCGGCCGCAGTTGCCCGCGTTCGCGCGCCCGTTCGACGATGTAGAGCGCGGAGCGGTCCTTGATCCCTCCTGGGTTGCCGCCCTCCAGCTTCGCCCAGAAGCCGTGCCCGGACCCCGCGGCGATCTCCGGGATCCACAGCACCGGTGTGTTGCCGACCACGTGCTCGGGGGCGTGGCAGGTGTTACCGGTGATCAATCGGCTGAGCGGCGACGGCGTGGATGAATTAGCAGTCTGTGGTGATTTAAGCGTATATGTCATGACTCGTCCCCTAGGAATGCGATCTGGTTGACTCGCTTCTGGGCACGCTTGAGCGACGGCTCACGCCGGTCATACGGGGCGCTGGGTCGCCGGCGGGCGTGCCCGCGGGACGGCCTATATGCGGGAGACGGATTTGAGGATCAGCAGGGCCGCCCCGGACGGCGGGCGGACCGGCTGCTCGCGGCGCCAGAGCGGCACCGGTGGCGAGGCCGTGGATTCCGGCTGGATCACCAGATGGCCGATGGCGGGCCCCGACGGCAGGAGGGGGCGCGCGTCGGTGATCGGTGCCCCCGCCGCCGCGCCGCACAGGCTGTGATCGTGCCCCGTGGGGGCGCAGGGGGACGGCATGTGGTCGTGCGGTGCGGCCGCGTCGGCCACGGTCGGGCGCTCGATGGCGATACCGGTGGCCGACTGCTGCGCGTCTGGCGCAGAATGGTGCACCGCATGGCCGTGGGCGAGCACATGCAACGCCAGATGCAGCACCACGACGCTGCCGAGCACGGCCAGGCACAGCGCGAGGACGGTGCCTCCGTGCTGAACAACCGGCCGCTTCGGTACGATCACGACCACAACCGTATATTACTCTCCGTAGTATGACAACTCCAGAGAGTTAATATGCGAGGAGGGCCGTCTGTGGGCCGCGTGGTGTCCCGGAGGGACGCCGGCCCGGGGTGGGGGTGCGGTCGCTCGCGCGGTGCCTGGTCGACGCGGTCGGCGACGTCGGCATCCCGCTGGGGTGTCCCGCCTCACCGGAGTCGGGGCGGTCTTGTTGATCATGGGGTATCCGGCGGCTCGATGTCACCGGTCTGAGGTCCGGGCCGAGGAGCGTCGTAACAGCCTTGGCTTGCTCCGGGACGCCGCGGGTGGTGTCCGGATGTGACAGAACCTCGTCATGGCGGCCACGGGGGCGTACTGGTGACAATGGGGGCATGTCCGCTCCGCACCGTGTCGTTGTCGCCGTGTTCCCCGATGTCGATCTCCTCGATGTCACCGGGCCCGCAGAGGTGTTCGCGGTCGCGAACCGGGAGATGTCCGGCCAGAGGCCCTACCAGGTGCTGCTGGCCGGGCCGGACGGCGGCCAGGTGCGCACCAGCGCCGGGGTCCGGCTCGCCACCGACCTGACCTTCGACCAGGTCGGCGGCCGGGTGGACACCCTCCTGGTGCCCGGCGCGGTGGACGGCGGCGGCGTGCCGGTGATCGATCCGGATCTGGTCGACTGGATCGCCGGCACCGCCCGGCACGCCCACCGGGTCGCCTCGGTGTGCGTCGGCGCGCACCTGCTGGCCGCCGCGGGGCTGCTGGCGGGCCGGACGGCGACCACGCACTGGGCCACCGCCGACCGGCTGGCCGCCGACCACCCCGACGTCATCGTGGACCCCGACCCGATCTACGTCCGGTCGGGGAAGGTGTGGACGGGCGCGGGCATCAGCGCGTGCATGGATCTCGCGCTCGCTCTGGTCGCCGAGGACCACGGCGAACGGCTCGCCCTGGCGGTCGCCCGGCAGTTGGTGATGTACCTCAAGCGGCAGGGCGGGCAGAGCCAGTTCAGCGTCCCGCTGTGGCAGGCCCCGGCCGAGCGCCGCGACATCGACGAACTGCGGGTGTGGATCACCACGGACCTCACCGCCGACCTGTCGGCGGCGGCGCTCGCCGAGCGGATATGCCTGAGCGAGCGGCACTTCACCCGGGTCTTCCGCAAAGAGACCGGCGCCACCCCGGCCGCCTATGTCGAGGCGGCCCGGGTGGAGGCGGCGCGGCGGTTGCTGGAGGGCACCGACGAGCCGCTCGACCGGGTCGCCGCCGCGTGCGGCCTGGGGTCGGTGGAGACGCTGCACCGGGCCTTCCGGCGGCGGCTCGGCACCACCCCGGCCGCCTACCGGCGGCGCTTCCGCACCGCCGCCTGACCTTTTCTTCTCTCCCTTCGGCCGGCCCGGCCCCGGGCCGGCCGGTGATTCCCCATGCCCGGCTTTCCGGATTCCAAGGAGGACAAGATGACCGTTTCGACGACCCTGCGCGAGGTGATCGGCCTGGACGGCGCACTGCCGGCGCTGTCCGCCAGCGCCCTGATCATGATCGACTTCCAGAACACCTACCGCACCGGCGTCATGGCGCTGCCGGACGCCGACCGTGCCCTGGACGCCGCCGCCCGCCTGCTGGAACGCGCCCGCTCCGCCGGAACCCCGGTGGTGCACGTCGTCAACGACGGCGGCGAAGGCGGCCCGTACGACATCCGCGCCGAGATCGGGCGGATCGAGACTCGCGTCGCGCCCCGGAACGGCGAGTCGGTCGTGGTGAAGGGTTTCCCGAACTCCTTCCACGAGACCGACCTGCTGGAGGTGCTGCGCCGGCTGGACGCCGGGCCGGACCTGGTGCTGGCGGGCTTCATGACCCACATGTGCGTCCAGTTCACCGCCCAGGGCGCGTTCAACCTCGGCTACCGGCCCACCGTCGTGGCCGAGGCGTGCGCGACCCGGCCGCTGACGGGCCCGGACGGCGCGCCGATCCCGGCGGACACCCTGCACGCCGCCGCCTTGACCACGATCGGCGACCTGTTCGGCCCGGTCGCCGCCCGGGTGGCCGACCTGGCCACCTGACCCGCCACCGAGCCGTCCCGGCGGCCCGGAGCCACCGGATCGCCGGGACGGTCGCAGCGCGCGGTCCGCCTCGGGTAGGCGGGGTCACATGGTTGTTCCGCCTGAGACGTCCAGGCGGTGCCCGGTCATGTAGCGGCTGTCGTCCGAGGCCAGGAACGCCACTGTGCCGGCGACGTCCTCCGGTGTGCCCAGCCGGTGGAGCGGCGTTTGGGACGACAGCCAGGCCAGCGCCTCGCCGACCAGACGCCCCTGGTGCATGTCGGTGTCGATGACCCCGGGGGCCACGGTGTTGACCGTGATGCCACGCGGCCCGAGCTGCTTGGCGAGCGCCTGGGTGAGCACGTCGAGCGCCGCCTTGGACATGGCGTAGTCGATCGCCCGGGGCATGGCCGCGCCCCGGGTGAGCATCGTGCCGACGGTGATGATCCGGCCACCGTCCCGCAGCCGCGGCAGGGCGAGCTGCGTGATGAAGAACGGAGCGGTCGTATTGACCGCGAACAGCCGCTCGAAGCCCTCCCGCGTCACGCCGTCGATCTCGGTCTGGTCGCCGAGGATGCCCGCGTTGTTGACCAGGATGTCCAGGCCGTCGGCGTGGGCGTCGAAGCCGGCCCACAGTGCTTGGGCGTCTGCCGGCACGCCCAGCTCGGCCCGGACGGCGAAGGCCTGCCCTCCTGCCGTTTCGATGGCCGCGACCGTCTCCTTGGCCGCCGTCTCGTTGCTGCCGTAGTGGACCGCGACCCGGGCGCCCTCCCGTGCGAGCCGGATCGCGACGGCCCGGCCGATCCCTCGGCTGCCGCCGGTCACCAGCGCCGTCTTGCCGGTCAATGTCGTCATGTCGATCGTGCCTTCCTGCTGTGCGGTGTGTCACCCCGGTCAGGCCGAGACGGAGAGATCGGTTCCTCCGTCCCCCTAATTGCGTACTACGTACTTGAAATCGGACCATACTCATTCGAGTACTATGTACGCAAGTAGGGGAGGGGCGGCGGGATGCCCGACGAGGAACTGATCAGCATCTGGATGCGGCCGGAGCGCCGGGAGCGCTCGGGGCCCGGGCGGCGGCCCGGCTACAGCCGCGCACAGATCACCCGGGCGGCCGTCCGGGTCGCCGACGCCGAGGGGATCGACGCCGCCACCATGCGCCGCATCGGCGGCGAACTGGGCACCGGCGCCATGTCCCTCTACCGCTACGTGCCCAGCCGCGACGACCTGTTCGACCTCATGATCGACACGGTGGTGGGCGAGCTCGAACTCCCGGAGAAGCTGTCCGGCGACTGGCGCTCCGATCTCTCCCTCCTCGCCCACCGGACCCGAGCCGTCGGCCTGCGCCATCCCTGGCTGATCAGCCTCCTCGCCGGCCGCCCCACCCTGGGTCCGAACCTGCTGCGCGTGCACGAGTTCGCCCTGGGCGCGCTCGACGGGCTCGGGCTCGACATCGACGAGATGACCGGCTCCGTCGGCATGGTGAACGACTACGTCCACAGCGCGATCCGCCGCGAGATCGGCTGGCTGGAGGAGGCCCGCCGTACCGGCCTGGACCCGGAACGGTGGAAACGCGACTACGTCGGACCATACGTGCGGCAGGTCGTCGAGTCTGGCGCCTATCCTCTGTTCAGCCGGTCCGTGCTGGAGTCCGAGACCGCGCACCTTGCCCCCGCCGAGCGCTTCCAGCACGGGCTGGATCGCGTACTCAACGGGATCGGCGCGCAGATCACGCCGGACATCCCTCGATGACCGAGAACGCGGTGGGGGAGCGGGGGCATCGCCGCCCGCGGAGCCGCCGTCCCCGGCCGGCGGCACGAGATCCGATCGCGGCGCTGTCAGGGCGGGAGCGGCTACGGCGGGGTCCGTGGCGGGGTTCGAGAGGCGGGGGTTCTCCCAACGCGGGGCCTCTCTCAGCACTATAAATCTACTTTGTAAAGGCGGGGCCGCCGTACGAAAAATCAGCGTCCACAACCACAACCAGACCACAAGCGCAACAAGAAGCCAGGGCGGTCGCGGGTGCTCTCCGATGGGGCCCGGGATGTGGATCCGGGACGGCTGCGCGGAGACACCCGAGGTCCGTGAATCTCGCTAGGCGGTGCCAGCGCGTAGGAAGAGCTCGCCCACGTCGCGGAGGTGGTGGCGGAAGTCGGGAGGGTGGACGACATCGAATTCCGCGCCCACCGCGGCGAGGATGAACACCGGCCAGTCGAAGGCGTCCACCTGCAGTCGCAGGTGGCAGGATTGGTCGTCGACGGGCTCGACCCGGCCGCCGGTGACGGCGACGACCTGCTCGACCGCTTCGGCCGGGGCGTGGAGAAGGACGGTGATGTCGTGCCGGGCGGGGCGGGAGCCGTGCCGGTCCTGGATGAAGGCGGCGGCGTCGGCGGCGGGCAGGTCGCGCGGGCGGAAGCGGGCTCCGGTGGCGGCCGGGTCGGTGAGGCGGTCGAGGCGGAAGATGCGCCAGTCCGCGCGGTCGAGGTCCCAGGCGACCAGATACCAGCGGCGTTCGAGCGAGACGAGGCGGTGCGGCTCGACCAGCCGGGTGGCCGGCTCGCCGGACGGGGCGGCATAGGTGAAGGTGATCCGTTCGTCGTCACGGCACGCTTGGGCGATCACGGCCAGCGTGGTGGCGTCGGCCTGGGGGCCGTCCGTCGGCGCGGTGACCGTGTAGGCCCGCAGGGCGTCCACGCGGCGGCGCAGGTGTGGGGGCATCACCTGGACGACCTTGGTGAGGGCACGCAGTGAGGTCTCCTCGATGCCTTCGACGGTGCCGCCGGCGGCGGTGCGCAGGCTGACCGCGATGGCGACGGCCTCCTCGTCGTCGAGCAGCAGGGGCGGCATCGCCGTACCGGACTGGAGCTGGTAGCCGCCGGCGACGCCGCGGCTGGCGAGGACCGGGTAACCCAGTTCGCGTAGCCGGTCGATGTCGCGGCGCAGGGTGCGTTCGCTCACTGCGAGCCGGTCGGCCAGTTCCAGGCCGGGCCAGTAGCGGTGGGTCTGCAGCAGGGAGAGCAGTCGCAGCATGCGTGCGCTCGTGTTCGCCATGCCTCCAGGTTCTCTCATATTCCGGTCAGGAAGTGGCCGGAATGGTCTCTAGCGTTGTTTCCGTGAACGACAGGGGGAAGGAACGCAGATGAAGATCTTGGTGACCGGGGCGACGGGGATCGTCGGCCGTCACGTGGTGGACCGGCTCGTGCGGGCGGGTGTCGACGTGCGGGCGCTGACCCGCAACGCCGCGGCGGCGGAGCTGCCGCCGCAGGTGGAGGTCGTCCAGGGGGACCTCACCGAGCCCGCCGGCGTGGCTGCCGCGCTGGAGGGCGTGGACCGGATGTATCTGTTCTCCGTGGCGGAGACCGCGCGGGAGGTCGTCGCGCTGGCCCGGCAGGCGGGGGTACGGCGCGTCGTGGTGCTGTCGGGGGCGTCGGTGACCGCGGGGCTGCACACCAATCCGGTGGAGCAGGCGGCCGAGGAGTCCGGGCTGGAATGGACGCACGTGCGGCCGTGCGGGTTCATGGCCAACATGCTGCAGATCTGGGCGCCGCCCATCCGGGCTGAGCGCGTGGTCCGCTACCCGTTCGCGGACGAGCCGATGAACCTCATCCATGAGGCCGACATCGCCGCTGTCGCCGTCGCCGCGCTGCTGGAGGACGGTCATCACGGCAGGGCGTACACGTTGACCGGGCCCGGCCTGATCACCGTGCGCGAGCAGGTGGCGGCCATCGGTGAGGCGCTCGGTGAGCCGGTCCGCTACGAGGAGGTCAGCCGCGAACGCGCCCGCGAGCTGATGAGGGCGCAGGGCGGGTTCGCGGCCGAGTCGGCCGACCTCATGCTGGGCTTCGTCGAGTACGGCGGTGACGTCGCCGACGGCGCCGACGGCTACGCCGACCAGGACTGGTCGGCGCTGATGCGGGTCTGGCCGGATGTGGAGCGGGTCATCGGGCGTGCCCCGCGCAGCTACGCCGAATGGGCCCGCGATCACGTTGCGGACTTCCGCTGACCGGAGCGGTTCTCTCGGGCGTCCCGTCCCATCTCGTCCGGGGCGCCTGCTCTCCGGCGGCACGTCCATGACCCGGCCGGGCCGCTCCTTCCTGTCCGTGGCAGGGGTGGAGGCGAGCGTCCCGGGTGGCTCATCGGCCGGTCAGGTGCTCCCGTACCGCCGTGATGAGCCGGTTGGCACGCGCGTCGCCGTGGCCGACCATCCGGTTGGCGACATAGCCGAAGCCCACCCCGAACTCGTCGTCGCCGAAGGCGAACTGGCCGCCGGCGCCGTCGTTGCCGAAGCTGCGCCGGCCGAGCATGGGCCGGAACCGGGGTGCGTCGAGGAGGAAGCCCGCTCCCCATCGGGCGCCCAGGTCCGGGAAGCCCGACCAGGAGGCCCCGGCCGACAGTTCCCGTACCGCGTCGGTGAGGGTGTCGGATGTGAGCAGGCGCGCCGAGCCGTTGACCCCGGTCGCGGCCGCGGCGTACAACGTGGCCAGGCCGTCCGCCGACGAGACCGCGCCCGCCCCGGGGAACTCGGCGCTGAGCAGCGCGGGGTCGTTCCAGCCGTGCGGTTCCTCCAGGCCGGGGAAGGCGAGGGCGCCGTTCATCGTCACCGTGCGCATGATCAGCGATTCGGGGCCGGGCATCGCGGGCCGTCCCGCGGCCTCGACGAGCCGGGCCAGCCGTCCGGTCTCCTCCTGCGGCAGGCCGACGACGTCCCCGGTGGCCTGCCTGAGGTCTTTACGCCATTTCTCCGGCAGCAGCGCCAGGATCCGGATCCCGTCCACCGGTGAATTGTTGAACGGCTCCTCCGCCGTCCGCCGCATTGTCAGCTCAACCAACATGGCTGGTGCCTCCGCCTAGTCCCGGGTGGTGCCGGCCGAGGCCGCCACGGAAGGGACGCCGGCGGCGACGGCGGATGGAATTATACCGGAAAAATGCGTGGACGGCAGTTTGGCAGTGGTATTGGAAAAGGCTGAGGAGGCGATCGGGCTTTTCATTTCTCAATCCCTTTAATCGGGCTGTCCGGCTTTTGCCGGCACGGCCAACTCTGCGCGCTCCGCGGGCCGGGGGACAGGCGGAACGAGGTCAGCAAGCTGCCCGCCCGTAGCCGGTTCCTGCCAGCCAGCCGCTGGACAGCCGCACATCTGCCGGGCGGCATGGAGAAACCGCAGGTGAAAGCCTTCCGGCAAGGGCCGCCGGCCAGGGCGGCGGCCACCTCCGGCCACGTGCTCGCGGCCCGGCCGGGGGCGGCCGGGCACGGCCGCGGCGGCCCTCCCGGCCGCGGGAGCCGGTCCGCGATTCATTCCGTCCGCGCCTTCCGGTCTGCCCATTGGCGGTGGAACGGATTGTCGCCCCGGCGGCGAACATTGGCCGTGGAACGGGTTGTCCTCCGCCTGGAAACGGCCCGCGGACGGCCCCGTGATAGCCGGCGTTCCGCGCTGCGGGGTGAAAGCACACTCGGAGATGACAGGAGAGAGGCGAGGGCATTTCACTGGGTATGGATTAGAGGAGATGATCTGATGCTGGTGTGCGTGACCGGCGGTACTGGATTCGTCGGTGCCCATTCGGTTGCGGCGATTGTGGAGATGGGCCACCGCGTCCGTATGCTCGTCCGCGATCCGTCGAAGGCGGAGCGCGCGCTGTCGCCGCTGGGCGTCGACCCCGGAGCCGTCGACGTGGTCGCCGGGGACGTCACCGACGGGGCCGCCGTGGCCCGGGCGGTGCGCGGCGCCGACGCCGTTCTGCACGCGGCGTCGGTCTACTCCTTCGACAGCAGGCTCCACGCGAGGATGCGGCAGGTCAACGAGCAGGGCACCGAGATCGTGCTCGGTGCCGCGCGGCGGGCGGGCGCGGGCCGGATCATCCATGTCTCCAGCATCGTGGCGATGTTCCCGGCCCGGGGGCGGGTGATCGACGAGGACTCGCCCGTCGGCCGGCCCCGCGAGACGTACATGGCGAGCAAGGCCGCGGCCGAGGTGGTCGCCCGCCGGCACCAGGCCGAGGGGGCCCCGGTGGTGATCACTTATCCGCCCGCCCTGCTCGGCCCGCACGACCCCAACCTGGGTGACCAGGTCTCCCGCGTCCGCAGCGTGCTCCGGGGGCTGACGCCCATCTGGCCGCTGGGCGGGTTCCCGGTCGGCGACGTGCGGGACACCGCGGCGCTGCACGCCCGGCTGCTCGCCCCGCCGGGAGACAGGCCGGGGGACAGACCGGGAGACAGGCCGGAGCGCCACTTCGGGCCGGGCCGCTACCTCTCCACCCGGCAGTACGTGGAGGTGCTGCGCGAGGTCACCGGGCGCGCGCTGCCGGCGGTCTTCCTGCCGGCTCACGCGATGATCCCCGTCGGGCTGTTCGTCGATCTCGTGCAGCGCGTCTGGCCGTGGCACATCCCAGCCGAATACGGGGCCATCTACACGTGCGCCTGCGCCACGCGCCTGGCCGAGGGCGTCAGCACTCATGGGATCAGCCCACGGCCCGTCACCGAGACCTTCGGTGACACGGTGCGCTGGCTGCGCGGAAGCGGCCACCTGTCTGCCCGGCAGGCGGGTTCCGGCCGGCCGAGCCTGTCATCTGTAACGACGCATTGACGGGAGATGCCCCCATGAGCGAGCGGACCGCCCGGCGGGCCAGAGCCTTGGGCGCCCAGGGGAACCTGGACGGCCAGGGGAAGGAGCGCTGATGAGCACCTCGGAGCTCGATTTCATACTCGTCCCCTTGCCCACGCCGGTCGAGGAGGTCATCGAGGGCCGTCCCGACGGCCAGGCGAGCGGGCCCCGACGGGTGGAGCCACCGGTCCCGCAGCCCCAGACCCGGTCCATGCGCCTGCTGCGCGAGCAGCGTGAAGAGCTGCGTGAGGAGGTCACCGCCGGCCACCGCCAGGCGGTCGACCGGCAGCACGCGCTCGGCAAGCATACGGCCCGCGAGCGGATAGACCTGCTGCTGGACGAGGGGTCGTTCACCGAGATCGACATGTACCGCCGCCATCAGTCGCACGGTCTGAAGATCGAGGAGCGGCGCCCGTACACCGACGGTGTGATCACGGGCTCCGGCACGATCCACGGCCGCCGGGTGTTCGTCTACGCCCAGGACTTCACCGTCTTCGGCGGCTCGCTCGGCGAGGCCCACGCCTCGAAGATCCACAAGGTGATGGATCTGGCGATCTCCACCGGGTCCCCCTTCATCGGGCTGAACGACAGCGGGGGCGCCCGGATCCAGGAGGGGGTGATGTCCCTCAACGGATACGGCGGGATCTTCCAGCGCAGCGTCCAGGCGTCGGGAGTGATACCGCAGATCAGCGTCGTGCTCGGGCCCTGCGCCGGAGGGGCCGCCTACTCCACGGCGCTGGCCGACTTCACCTTCATGGTCCGCGACACCGCGCAGATGTACCTGACCGGTCCCGACGTCGTCGAGGCGGTGAGCGGCCAGCGGGTCAGCCACGCCGAGCTCGGCGGCGCCGAGGTGCACGGCGGCCGGTCGGGCGTGGCCACCTTCGTCCACGACGACGAGGAGAGCTGCCTGGAGGACGTGCGCTATCTCGTCTCGATGCTGCCCAGCAACAATCTGGAGTTCCCTCCCAGCACGCCGTCCTACGACGCGGCCACGGACGTGCGGCCCCGGCTGGCCGAGATAGTCCCGGTCGAGCCGAACAAGCCCTACGACATGCGGCAGGTCGTCGCCGAGCTGGTGGACGACGGGGAATTCCTGGAGCTGCACGAGGGCTGGGCGCCGAACGTGATCTGCGTGCTGGCCCGGATCGACGGCGACGTGGTCGGAGTGGTCGGCAACCAGCCCATGGTGCTGGCCGGCGTGCTGGACGTCGTCGCGTCGCAGAAGGCCGCACGGTTCGTGCGGTTCTGCGACGCCTTCAACATCCCGCTGGTGACGCTGGTCGACGTCCCCGGTTTCCTCCCGGGCACCGACCAGGAGTACGCGGGGATCATCCGGCACGGCGCCAAGCTGCTGTACGCCTACTGCGAGGCGACCGTGCCGCGCATCCAGGTCATCGTGCGCAAGGCGTACGGCGGCGCGTACATCGTGATGGACTCGCGCTCCATCGGCACCGACCTCTCGCTGGCGTGGCCGACGAACGAGATCGCGGTGATGGGCGCCGAGGGCGCCGTGAACGTCATCTTCCGCAGGGAGCTGGCCGCCGCCGTGGACCCGGCCGAGCTCCGCGCGGAGCTGGTCGCCGAGTACTCCGAGCAGCTCGTGCACCCGCACTACGCCGCCGAGCGCGGCCTGGTCGACGACGTCATCGATCCGGTGCAGACGCGGGCGGTGGTGGCCCGCGGGCTGGCGATGCTGCGCAACAAGCGCAAGCAGCCGCCGCAGCGCAAGCACGGAAACGTGCCGCTGTGACACCGGCACGGAACGCGCCGCTGTGGCCGCTGTGAACGTGCCGGACTGGGAACGGGTGCCCGCGGACATCGCCTACCGCCATGTCCGCGAGAACGTGACACGGCTGCTGGCCGGCCGTCCGGCCGCCGGTGACCTCGCCGTCGCCGCCTGCCCGGGGTGGACGGTCCGCGAGGTCGTCGCCCACCTCGTCGAGATCTGCGCGCGGGTGACCGGGAGGCTGGGGAGCCGGCCCGTGGTGGGCCCGCTCCCGGGCGACGCCGCTCTGGCCGCCCTCCTCGCCGCCTGGACCACGGCGGGCGAGCAGGTGGAACGGCTCGTCGCCGGTGACGCCGCCCGGCGTGGCGGCGTGATGACGATGGACGCGTTCACGCACGAGCTCGACATCCGCTACGCCCTGGGCCTGCCGCCGCCCGCCGAGCACCCGGCCTACCCGGGCGCGCTCGACGTCGTCGTCTCGGGTCTGTCCGCCGAGGTGAGCGCGCGCGGCCTTCCCACGCTCCGGATCGAGACCCCCGGCGCCCGGTGGACGGCCGGCCCGGCGGGGCGGCCCGCGGCCACGCTCAGCGCCCACCGGCACGACCTGTACCGGTCGCTCGCCGGACGGCGCACATCCGCGCAGATCGCGCGGCTCCACTGGAGCGAGGACCCGCGGCCGTGGCTGCCGGCCTTCACCTGGGGGCCGTTCACCCCGCCGGAGCGACCGGCGGAGAGCGCGCTCACCACCGCGTGAAAGCGCCGTCCCAGGGCGTCTGACAACCGCCCCGACCGGGCTCCTTCCCCCCGCGTGAAAGCGCCGTCTCAGAACTGCTGAGAGCCACCCCGCCCCCTTCTCCGGCCTGACCCGCGTGGGCCTTGCGCCGCATGCCCGGTCCCCGGCCCCGGCCCCATCCCGGCCCCGTCCCCGGCCTGAGCCGCGTCCCCGGCCGCCTCCTCGTGCGGCCCTTCCCCTTCCCCCTTCCGCGGCCTCTTCCCCGCTCGCGGCCCCGTGCCTTCTCGCAGCCCCGCGCCGGCTCCGGCGTGCGGGCTTTTCCCGTCCGGGGAGCGTCTCCCACCCGGCACGCGCGGCCATCCGGCGCCGCTCTGGCAGGAAGCGGTTAGGGCCGGGCAACTTGCTGACTCCGATCTGTCTGGTCCGCGGGCCGCCGAGAGCGCAGAGTTGATTATGCGAGAACGAACACACAGCCGAGAAAGGGGTAGTTAATGAAAAGCCCGGCCGCGTCTACAGGCAATTCCAGGGCCGCCGTGAAAGTGCCGGCGGCGATTGTCTCCGGTGCCGTCCCAGGCGCCGTCGTCATCGGCGGCCGATCCGTGTCGACCGGCGTGGGCGCGACAGGGCACTCCGCACCGCCCGTCGCCGCCGGTACCACCTGGGACTCCGCGCCCACCGCTGCCGACACGCCTTGGGGTTAGAGCCATGCTGGTCGAGCTGACGATGCGGCGGAGCGGAGGAGACCCGTCGAACAATTCACCGGTGGACGGAATCCGGATCCTGGCGCTACTGCCCGAGAAATGGCGTAAAGACCTCAGGCAGGCGACCGGGGAAATTGTTATTCGAATCCACACCGACGAGGAAACAACCAGTGAGCAGATCTGCGCCAAGGTGATCGAAATTCTCGCCGATCCGGCCGTCAACCACTGGAAACTCGCGACCTGTCACATTCTGACAACCGGTAATCGAGAATCGAAGGAGGCTGACCATGATTACCCCCATATTAAAGGCTGGGGAGTGCAGCGTATGGTGGGCGGATCCACGGGATCACCAGGCCGAGGTCCTGACCAGCGTGCTCAGTGGAACTGAGCTGGAGCGGGCCGCGACCTTCCGTCGCGAGCCCGACCGGCTCCGGTATCTCACCGCGTCCTGGCTGTTGCGCACCACCGCGGCCCTCCAGCTGGGCGTCCCTCCCGAGGACGTCCCCGTGGAGCGGCGGTGCTCGGACTGCGGCAAGCCGCACGGCAAGCCGTACATCCGCAACGAGGGGGCGGAGCTGCACGTCTCCATCTCCCACTCGGCCAACCGCGTGGCGGTGGCCCTGAGCCCCGCCGGGCGGCTGGGGGTCGACGTGGAGGAGGTGCCCTCCTGCCCGGTCGACGAGCTCGTGCGGTGCGCCCTGTCGCCGGCCGAGCAGGAGATCCTGCGGACCTTCCCCGATCACGAGCAGCACCTCGCCTTCGCCCGCATGTGGGTGTGCAAGGAGGCGGTGCTCAAGGCGACGGGCCATGGGCTGCGGATCCCTCCGGACCAGGTGGAGGTGAGCAGTCCGCGGGAGAGGCCCGCGCTGCTCGGCTGGCCGTTGGACATCCCTCCCGAGCGGGTGCAGCTCCATCCCCTCGACCCCGGCAGCGGATACGCCGGCATGGTCGCGGTCATCGCCGACGACTTCCCGGTCACGGTGTCGGAGTCGGACGCCCTCGACCTCAAGTTGAGCCCGTTCTCGCTGCCCGCCATGGCGGACATGGTGGCCTGACAACACTTGACTGTATTGGTAAAAGGCTGCTGAATGAAAATGCGAAGTTGTGCCCTGCGGGGCGGCCGGCCTGCGGATATGGATATGAGGGACCACTGGGCCGGCCCCCCGCGCCGTTCAGGACAGCCTTAGCGTAAGGAGAGGAACTGATCTTCCGTGAAGAATTGTTTCGTCCTGATTCCCGGCCCGTGGACGGGTGCCTGGGTCTGGGAGCCGGTGACCTGCGGGCTGCGCGCGCTCGGTCATCACGTCCGTCCGGTCACGCTGTCAGGACTGGCCAGCCCCGAGGTTGACGTCTCGGGCGTCGGCCTGGCCACCCACGTCGATGACGTGCTGACGCTCCTGGAGGCGGAGGACCTGCGGAACGTCACCCTCGTAGGGCACAGCTACTCGGGCATCGTGGCCGGTCAGGTCGCCGACCGGGCACCCGGCCGGGTGGCGCGCACCGTGTTCGTGGAGGGGTTCCTGCCCCACGACGGCACGTCGATGCTCCAGGTCTTCCCGGAGCGCCAGCGCGCCGACGAGCTCCGGCTGATCGCCGAGAACCGGGGCCGCTGGCCCGTCCCGGACGTCGCCGCCGTGGCCGACGGGCAGGACCTGTCCATCGAGCAGGCACGGTGGCTGGTGGAGCGCTCTGTCGGCCACCCGGGGCGCACGCTGTCCGAACCGGCGGTCCTGGCGCGGCCGCTGACACAGCAGCGGGCGAGCTACATCGTGTGCGAGCTGGAGCACTTCGACGGCAGGGTCTCCGACGACGTCGCGGCCATGCGCGCCGAGCCGAACTGGACCTTCCACACCCTGAAGACCGGTCACTGGCCGATGGTGTCGGCTCCCGACCAGCTCGTCACGCTCCTCACCGACATCGTCTCCCAGCAGAACTGACCGCTCAGCGCCCCGCCTGACCGCCTGTCAGGGACAGCGCCGGCCGCCCGTCGAGGACGGCGGCGGCGATCTCGGTGGCCGGAGTCTCCTGGGACCCGCGCGCGCCGCTGACCATGAACTCGTAGATGTGCCCGGCCTGGGCCGGTGACGCCACGCTGTCGGCGAGTATCGGCAGCGGTGACCTCTGGAAGCCCTGCCCGACGGTGGCGTCGCGCCAGTAGAGCCAGTACCCGCTCGCGCCGAACACGTGCGGCCACGAGACCCTGATGTGCGAGCCGTGCGGGGTGGCGGTGATGCCGGCCGGCGCGGAGATCACGAGCGGGTCGGCCGTGCGGGGGATCGGGTCGAGGAAATCCACCCGGCCGTGGGCGAACGCCGACGAGAAGGCGTCGGCGAACGCTTTCGCGATCTTGAACTCGCCGATGCTGTTCGGATGGAGACCGTCGTAGGCGTCGTTGTGGGGATCGTAGGCGCCGTCGAGGTCGACGAGGACGACCCTCGACCGGGCCGTCGACATCGCGGCCAGTGTGGCCGGCAGCGCCTCGTTGTAGGAGGTGATGATGTCCGGCAGGCCGGGGCTGGAGTCCAGCGGTGTGCGATGGACGACGTTGGCGATCAGGAACTGGATGTCCGGATCGGCCTCACGGGCCCGCCGGACGAAGGTCTCGACGTCCGCCCTCAGCCGGTCGGGGCCGGACACGCCCCAGGCCAGGTCGTTGAACCCGAGCTCGACCATGAGATAGCCGGGGGCGTGGGCGGCGACGGTCTCCCGGATGTCGTCCTTGGCCTCGTGGAGCCGGCGGCCCCACCTCGCGTGGTGCCTGCTGCCGCCGAAGCCGATCCCCGGCCGGTAACGGCCGTTGTGGACGGGGTCGGCCGCGCAGGCCGTACACGCCGCACCGGCCGCGCAGGCCGTACACGCCATCTCGGCCGCCTCTGCCGCGCAGGCCGCGCAGGCCGCACCTGCTGAGCCGGCCGGACGGTCGCCCGGCCGGCTCGGCGGCAGCACCGAGGTGCCTCTCCCCGGTCCGACGAAGCGGACCGGGAAGTCGTGCTTGTCGAAGTTCCGGGACAGCCGGTACCGCCAGGTGTAGTCGCCTTCCAGGCCGTGGCTGATCGAGTCACCGACGATCATCAGGCGCGGAGCCGTGGCCGGGACGGCAGGGCCGCGGACCGCCCGTCCACCCGCCATTCCCTGTCACCCGTGGGCGGGGACGGCGCAGCTGCAGCGCATCGCGGCGCGCTCGGACGTGCGGGGCCGCCGGTGGAGGATCATCGCCACCACCATGGGCAGGAAGACGATCGCGTTGTAGAACAGGTGCAGTTCCACGCGCGGCACGATGAGCTGGATGATGCTGGTCGGAGCGGGGCGGCCCAGCAGGTTCGAGCCCGTGAGCGCCTGGGTGAGCAGGAGCAGGTGCTCGAAGTGGTGCCACACCTGGATGGCCAGTGACACGTTCCACCACGTCCGCGACCTGCCGGTGAAGCCCTTACGCAGGATGATCAGGCCGACCAGCATCAGCAGCGCGTAGCCGTAGTGCATCCACTCGGACTTGACCAGCCAGGGGAACGGCAGGCCCAGCACGCCACGCGCCTCGGGGAGCGGCCAGCCCAGGACATAGATCTGGATCGCCTGGGCGACGTGCTCGGCCCAGTGGGCCACGACCAACAGCAGATAAAGGCCCAATGCGGCCTGGTGATATCGGCTGTTGAGGGCCGATATCCGGACTGGAGAAGAGCTCGCTGAAGCTGTCCCGGTTGCCATGTACAGACCTCGATCCCGGAAATCACGACCGTATGCCCGCCGCGAATGCCGTGGCGGACCCTCCCTCGCCCCGCATTTCCCGCGGCGGCATTGTCGAACCGAATGCCTATTGTGGCGAGGAGGTCCTGAGAGCGGCTTCTCCGTATTTGCTGACTTTCCCGGCGCCAGGCCGACGGCTTGACGGCGGCGGGTCACCCGCGACCAGCAGATCGAGTTCCGCGGCCTGCTGCTCGGCTCGGGCACCCCC
>NZ_JBSFPS010000071.1:0-37670 GCF_053588315.1 Streptosporangium sp. NPDC003464
GGAGGTGGTGACGGTGACCGTCTCGCCGGGGGTCAACTCGCTGACCCCCATCCTCGCCGGGACCCTCGGCATGCCCTACCGCCGGTTCATCCGTTGGGCGCTGGCCGGCGGCACGGTCTGGGTGAGCACCTATCTGGTGCTCGGCTCCCTCGCGGGCGACTTCGTCCGGCACAACGAGCACCTGACGGTGCCGATCGCCGGATGCCTCGCCATCCTGGCCGCCGGCCTCATGGTGATCGGCCGGCGGGCCCGGGCGGCCAGGGCCGTCGCGGTCAGCGAGGTCAGTCAGGGCAGCGAGGTCAGCGAGCCGGGTGGTTCTCCAGCACCGCGGACCGCTTCGCCACCGCCTCGGTGATCTCGCGGGCGATGTCCTGCGAGTTCAGGCCGATCTCGTTGAGGATCTTCGCCCGCTTGGCGTGGTCGAGGAAGCGCTGCGGGATGCCGTAGGTGCGGACCGGGACGTCCACGTCGGCGTCGCGCAGCATGCGGGCGACCGCGTCACCGACGCCGCCCACCCGGCCGTTGTCCTCGACCACCACGACCAGCTTGTGCGCGCCGGCGGCCAGCACCAGCGCCTCGTCCAGCGGCTTCACCCAGCGCGGGTCCACCACGGTGGCCGAGATCCCCTGCGCGTCGAGCAGGGCGGCGGCCTCCAGGCACAGCTCGGCCATCGGACCGACGGAGACGATCAGCACGTCGGCGTCGCCGGCGCGCAGCACGTCCATCCCGCCGAGCTGCCCGACCGCCTCGATCTCGGTGGCCACCGGCCCCTTGGGGTAGCGGACGACGGTGGGGCCGTCGTCGACGGCCACCGCCTCGGCCAGCAGCTCGCGCAGGCGCGGCTCGTCACGCGGGACCGCGACGGACAGGCCCGGGACGACCTGGAGGATCGACAGGTCCCACATGCCGTTGTGGCTGGCGCCGTCGTCGCCGGTGACGCCCGCCCGGTCGAGCACGACCGTGACCGGCAGCCGGTGCAGGGCGACGTCCATGAGGAGCTGGTCGAAGGCCCGGTTGAGGAAGGTCGCGTAGACCGCCACCACCGGGTGGAGCCCGCCGAGCGCCAGGCCGGCGGCGCTGGTCAGGGCGTGCTGCTCGGCGATGCCGACGTCGTAGAGGCGGTCGGGGTAGGCCTCGGAGAACGGGATCAGGCCGGTCGGGCCGAGCATCGCGGCGGTGATCGCCACGATGTCCTGCCGTTCGGCGCCCAGCCGTACGATCTCCTGGCTGAAGACGTTGGTCCAGCCGTGCGGCTTGGGCTTCTCCTCACCGGTCAGCGGGTCGAAGACGCCCGGCGAGTGGAAGCAGTCCTCGTCGTGGTTCTCGGCGAAGGAGTAGCCGAAGCCCTTCTTGGTGAGCACGTGGACGATGACCGGGCGGCGGAAGCCGCGGGCCTTGCGCAGCGCGGTCTCCACGGCCTGCTCGTCGTGGCCGTCGACCAGCCCGATGTATTTCAGGCCGAGGTCCTCGAACATGACCTGCGGGGCCAGGACGTCCTTGATGCCCTTCTTCACGCCGTGCAGCGCGTCGTAGACCGGGGGCCCCACCACCGGGACCTTCGTCAGGTTGTCCTTGACGAACTCCAGAACGTCCTCGTAGCGCTGGGTGGCGCGCAGCGAGGCCAGGTGCGAGGCGAGGCCGCCGATGGTCGGCGAGTAGGAGCGGCCGTTGTCGTTGACCACGATGATCAGCGGCAGGTCCTTGTGCGCGGCGATGTTGTTGAGCGCCTCCCAGGCCATGCCCCCGGTGAGCGCCCCGTCGCCGATCACCGCCACGACCGTGCGGTCGGCCTCACGGCGCAGCTTGTAGGCCTTGGCCAGGCCGTCGGCGTACGACAGCGCGGTCGAGGCGTGGGAGTTCTCGATGATGTCGTGCTCGGACTCCGCCTGGCTCGGATAGCCCGACAGGCCGCCCTCCTGGCGGAGCGTCTCGAACCGCCCGGCGCGGCCGGTGAGCATCTTGTGGACGTACGCCTGGTGGCCGGTGTCCCAGAGGATGCGGTCGCGCGGCGAGTCGAAGACCCGGTGCAGGGCGATCGTGAGCTCGACCACGCCGAGGTTGGGTCCCAGGTGGCCTCCGATGCGGGCCGTGGAGCTGACCAGCAGGTCGCGGATCTCGGCGGCGAGCCGGGGCAGCTCCTCGGCTCCCAGCAGCTTCAGGTCCCGTGGCCCCTTGACCGATTCCAGAAGACTGCCAGGCCGTCCGGTCCGCTCACTCACGGAATCATCCCCTCTGTCCAGTCAGCATCAGACCGAGTCTAGTTCGCGCGGCGGGCGCTCCTCCCAGGGACGAGGATTCTGCACGTTTTATTCACACTTGCAATAGCCTTTGCCTCACCATGAGCACTCTCCCCTTTAGGCAACTATCGTCACTCATCGTCGCTTCCTTGGCTTTTACCCTGGTCACGGGCGTCGGTGCCGCGAACGCCGCCACTCCGTCGACCGCCAAGGCCTCCGTCGCGAAGGAGCAGGCCGTACCGCGCGGCCGCACCGCCGCCACGGCCAACCCCATCTACCGGACGGGCACGCTGCCCGCCGTGAGCTGCACGACCGGACAGATCCGCGCGGGGAGCGCGGCCTCCTACAAGGTCTTCATGACCCGCGTCAACCGCTGTCTGAACCTGGCGTGGAAGACCCAGTTCAAGAAGGCGAGGCTGCCCTTCGCCCAGCCCAGGCTCCGCTTCACCACCACCAAGGTGGGCAGCCCCTGCGGCCGCTGGCCCAGCGGCGCGGGCGGCTACTACTGCTCCAGCAACCGCACCATCTACATCGGCGTCTTCCGCGACGTCCTGAAGAACCCCTACGCCCCCAACCACGCCCAGTTCATGGCGCACGAGTACGCCCACCACGTGCAGCAGCTGTCCGGCATCATGAACTACTACGGCCAGAGCGTCTGGCGGGCCAGGACCTCCACCAAGCTCGCCTTCT
This sequence comes from Streptosporangium sp. NPDC003464, assembly GCF_053588315.1. Lineage (NCBI taxonomy): Bacteria > Bacillati > Actinomycetota > Actinomycetes > Streptosporangiales > Streptosporangiaceae > Streptosporangium > Streptosporangium sp. NPDC003464. The sequence goes on from NZ_JBSFPS010000071.1 coordinate 2,928, forward strand.
CCCGCCGCCTCGAACTGCAGGCCGACTGCCTGGGCTCCGCCTTCCTGCGGCAGATCGCCGACGACCTGCCGGTCGAGCAGGAGCAGTGGGACTCGATGGTCCGCTGGGTCTCCGAGAACGGCCACAAGACCTGGGCGTCCAACGACCACGGCAAGGGCCGCAGCCAGGCCTACTGGATGGAGCGCGGTTTCAACGCCGGCTCCCCGTCGGCGTGCAACACCTGGACCGCCTCCTCCCGTAGCGTCGCCTGACCCTCCTCCCGCTGACCATGCGGCCGTGCGCTCCCCGCACGGCCGCATTTCGCTTTACCCCCACCTGCGCCTCTACTAGGGTTCGGGATCATGCGTACCCCCCTCATCGCCGTGCTGTCCGGCCTGCTCGCAAGCCTGCTGTTGACCGGTACGGCCGGCGCAGGCGTCGCGGAGCGGTCCGGACCGGTGCCCACGGGCAAGACGGCCCTGACCGCCAACCCGATCTACAAGACAGGGCAGCTCGAGCTCAAGCAGTGCGAGGAACAGCCCGTCATCCCCAATGACCTCGACTCCTCACGGGTCTACCTCGAGTTCCTGATGGACTGCCTCAACGAGAGCTGGGAGTACCAGTTCTCCAAGGCGAAGCTGCCCTTCTCCAAGCCCAGGCTGGAGACGATCTCGCGCATCGGCCGCGCCACCGGCTGCGGCGCGTTCCCCGAGGGCGCCCAGGCGGTCTACTGCCCGGCCAACAAGAAGATCACCTTCTTCCTGGACCCGGGGATCCTCTCCCAGTCGACCGAGCTGTTCCTGTTCCAGGTGATGGCCCACGAGTACGGCCACCACGTGCAGCAGCTGTCCGGGATCATGGGCGCCGTCGAGAGCCGTCACTACAAGAACGACAAGGCGTTCCTCCCCGAGCTCCGCAAGGTCGAGCTCCAGGCCGAGTGCCTCAGCGGCGCCTTCATCGGCAGCGTCTGGCAGTCCCTGAACCGCCGCGAGTCCGACTTCACCTACGTCCTGCGCGCCGCCTACGACACCGCCACCCACGGCAAGGCCGCCAACATCGCCTACTGGCTGAAGCGCGGCTTCGACCAGGAGAGCCCCGGCGCCTGCAACACCTTCTCCGCCCCCAAGTCCAAGGTCGCCTGACCCCCACCGCGCCGAGAGCCACCCGCCGCCGTCCCACAGCCGCGCGCCGGGTGGTTTTCCTCTACCCGGGTACGGCGTGCGCCACCCCGGCACCGGACACGGACGGCGACCGTCCGCCGACTCGGAGTATCGTTCCCTTACCGACCTGAACGCCTCCGCGCCACGGCAACACCAGGGTCGGCCCCCCCGATCGCTCGATGGCGAGGAGAAGAACGCGTTGAACGCGACAGACGCACGCTTGCAGGCCCTGGAGACCGACGTGGCCGTGCTCCACCTGCGGACGGAGGAGAACAGGACGATGACTTCGGCGATGTTCGAGGTGCTCAGCGACCTGCGCACGGTCACCACGGAGCTGCGGACGGAGGTGACGGGGCTCAGGACGGACGTGACCGGACTCAGGACGGACGTGACCGGACTCAGGACGGACGTGACCGAACTCAAGACGGACGTGACCGAACTCAAGACGGACGTGACCGAACTCAAGACCGAGATGACCGAACTCAAGACGGACATGACCGAACTCAAGACCGAGATGACCGAACTCAAGACGGACATGACCGGACTCAAGACCGAGATGACCGGGCTCAAGGCCGTCACCGATGACCTCCGCAGGGGCCAGGACGAGCTCCGCAGGGGCCAGAACGAGCTCCGGGCGAACGTCGCCGGACTCCGGATCGCCACCACCGACCTGCAGAGCGGGCAGAACGAGCTCCGCTCGGACATGGCCTCCGTCAAGCGGTCCGTCGGGAACCTGGAGACCTCGACGCGGCGGGTCGAGGACGACGTGGCCGAGCTCAAGGCCGGTCACGTCGAGCTGCGCAACCTGGTGGCCGGCCTGATCAAGTGACACGCGGCGGCCGCCGGCACTCCTCGGACGAGGGGTGCCGGCGGTTGTCCGTCCCCGTCCCGCTCCGCCGCGGCCGTACGGAGGGGTCAGGAGCCCGCGCGGGCGAGGACTTCGAGGGGGTCGGCGAGGACCTGGGCGAAGGCGAGCTCGGCGGCGCCGACGAGGGTGGCGTCATCGCCGAGTGCCGAGGTGCGCAGGCGGAGGCCGTCGCGCGAGGGCGGCAGGGCGTCGACGGCCAGGCGGCTGCGGACCTGCGCGGCGGAGCCGAGGTAGACCTCGCGGAGCATGCCGCCGAAGATGACCATCTCGGGGTTGAACACGTTGACGAGGTTGGCGACGCCCAGGCCGAGCCAGTCGCCGACGCGGCTGAGCGCCGCCTGCGCGACGATGTCGCCGCGGTCGGCGGCGTCGACCACGTCACGGACGGCGTCCCTGCCCAGCTGGTGCGTGCCGGAGCGGCCGGCGGCCTCCAGCACGGCCCGCTCCCCCGCCTCGGCCTCCAGGCAGCCGAGCGAGCCGCAGCCGCAGAGACGGCCCTTGGGATTGACGATCATGTGCCCGACCTCCCCCCCGAAGCCGGCGTGGCCGCCCAGGAGCTGGCCGTTGACGATCACTCCGCCGCCGATGCCCACGTCCCCGTGGAGGTAGATGAGGTCACGGCAGCCGACGCCGACCCCCCGGGTGTGCTCGGCGAGGGCGGCGAGGTTGGCGTCGTTGCCGACGGTCACCGGCAGGCCGAGGGCCAGCTTGCGGGCCATCTCCTCGGCCAGCGGCACGTCCACCGAGTGCATGTTCGGCCCGAACCTGATGACCCCGTCGGCGCGGCCCACCCCGCCGGAGAAGGCCGCCGCCACCCCGACGCACACCGTGTCCGGCCGGGTCTTGCGGTGCATCTGCCGGGCGAACCCGGCCAGCGGGCCGACGATCTCCTCCAGTGAGAACGGCCCGCGCCGCCGTACCGCCTCGCGGCGGTCCAGGATCGTGCCGCCCAGGCCGACGCGGGCCGCGACCAGCCGGTCGACGCCCACGTCGAGGGCGAAGACGTAGACCCGCGCCGACTCCGGGCGCACCACGAGGGACGGGCGTCCGGCCCTGCCGGTCTCCCTGGGGAGCTCCTCCCTGACCAGGCCGGCGGCGGTCAGGTCGGCGGTGAGGGCCATGATGGTGCTGCGGTTGAGCCCCATCCGGCTGGTGAGCTCCGCACGCGAGGTCGGGCCGCCGAGGTGCACGTGGCGGAGGAGGGCGCCGAGGTTGTGGCGCCGGATCTCCTCCTGGGAGGGGCCAGCCCGCATCGTTTGGGTTTCCTTCGGGGGGTCGGGGTCGCTGATCACCTTAGACCAGTGGCTGCCGCCCGCTTGCGGGACAGTGCGTCCACCCCGGCGGCCAGCAGCAGGACCGAACCGGTGACCATGAACTTCACGCCGGAGCTGTAGCCCATCAGGCCCATGCCGTTCTCGATGACCGCGACCACGGTGCCGCCGAGGATCGCGTCCAGCACCCGTCCCTTGCCGCCGAACAGGCTGGTCCCGCCGATGACGGCGGCGCCCACCGCGTACAGCAGCACGTTGCTGCCGCCGGTGTTGGGGTCGACCGAGCTGGCCCGGGAGGCGGCGATGATGCCGCCGACGGCGGCCATCGACGAGCAGATCACGAACGCGCTGATCTTCATCCGGTCGACGTTGATGCCCGCCCGGCGCGCGGCCTCGGCGTTGCCGCCGACCGCGTAGAGGTGACGGCCGAACGCGGTACGGCGGAGCACGAACGTCCAGATCAGCAGGAGCACCAGGATGACCGGGACCACGATCGGCATGCCCGCGAGCGAGACGACGGCCGCGTTACGGCTGCGCTCCACGTTGAGGAAGTAGACCGCGACCCCGCCGAGCAGGGCGAGGGCGCCCACCCGGACCGCGATCAGCGAGATGGGGTCGGAGGTCAGGCCCCGGCCGACCCGCTTGCGCGCCCGCAGCAGCTGCAGCCCGGCGTAGGCGACGACTCCGGCGGCCAGCAGCGCCCAGCCCAGCGCGGGCGGGAGGTTCTTGTTGGCGACCGCGAGGATCGTCTCGTCGCGGATGGCGATGATGGTGCCGCCCTTGATCAGCAGCAGGACGAGCCCCTGGAAGGCCAGGAAGGCGGCGAGGGTCACCACGAACGAGGGGATCCCGAGTTTGGTGACGATGGAGCCGAGCGTGGCGCCGATCACCACGCCGGCCAGGATGGCCGCGGCCACCGCCACATACCAGGGCAGCCCCTGGTTGGTCAGCAGGATCGCCAGGATCGAGGCGCAGACGCCGCTGGCGAAGCCCGCCGACAGGTCGATCTCGCCGAGGAGCAGCACGAAGACCAGGCCCATGGCGATCACGGTGACCGCGGCGCCCTGGGTCAGCAGGTTGGCGAAGTTGCCCGCGGTGAGGAAGGAGGGGCGCAGGAGGGCGAAGACCGTGCAGAGCACCACCAGGCCGAACACCGCGGGCAGCGCGCCCATGTCGCCGCCGCGCACCCGCTCGGCGTAGCCGCGGACGTTGGCGCTGATCGAGGGTGCCTCGGCCCTGCGCTCGGGGGAAATCGTGGCGCTCATACCGTGACTCCGTTGGTGAGGCCGAGGTCCCCGCTCCGGCCAGAGGTGATCAGTTCGACGACCTGCGCGTGGGTGACGTCGGCGGTCTTCACCTGGGCCGCCATCCGGCCGAGGTAGAGGGCCGCGATCCGGTCGGACACGGCGAACACGTCGTTCATGTTGTGCGAGATGAGCACGACGGCCAGGCCCTGGTCGGCGAGGCGGCGGACCAGCTCCAGCACCTGTGCCGTCTGGGCCACACCGAGGGCGGCGGTGGGCTCGTCGAGGATGACGACCTTGCTGTTCCAGAGCACGGCCTTGGCGATGGCGACGGTCTGCCGCTGGCCGCCGGAGAGGCTGGCGACGTGCTGGCGGATGGACTTGACGGTCCTGACCGACAGGCTCTCCAGGGTCCTGGCCGCCATCTCCTCCATCGTGTCCTCGTCGAGGACGATGCCGCGCTTGTGCTCACGGCCGAGGAACATGTTCTGGACGATGTCGAGGTTGTCGCAGAGCGCGAGGTCCTGGTAGACGATCTCGATGCCCAGGTCCGCGGCGTCGCGCGGGCTGTGGATCTGGACGGGTCTGCCGTCGAAGAGATACTCGCCCGAGTCGATCGGGTGGATGCCGCCGACGCACTTGACGAGGGTGGACTTGCCCGCGCCGTTGTCGCCGACCAGGGCGGTCACCTCCCCGGGATAGACGGAGAAGGCGACGTCGTGCAGGACCTGTACGGGACCGAAGCTCTTGTCGATCCTGCGGAGTTCCAGAACGGGGGTCATGTGTGGCTCCTCGGATGCGGGGGCACGGCCGGCGGAGCGCCGCCGGCCGCGCCCCCGGCGCGTTACTGGATTCCGGCCTCGGTGCACTTGGCGGCGTACTCGCCGGTGCACAGCTCGTCCTTGGTCACGTATCCGTCGGTGACGACGTCCTTGACGTTGTCGAGGAAGATGGCCTGCGGGTCGAGCAGGACCGCGGGCACGTCCGCGCCGCTCTCGGTGTCCTTCACCGAACCGCTCACCGTGGGCTTCTCACCCTTGGCCAGCGCGATGGCGAGCTGGGAGCCCGCGTCGGCCTCCTTCTTGATCGCCTTGTAGACCGTCATGCACTGGTCTCCGGCGAGGATGTTCTGCAGGCCCTGCACGGTGGCGTCCTGGCCGGTGACCGGGACCTTGCCGTTGAGGTTGTTCTTCTTCAGCACCGTGATGGCGGCGTTGCCGAGGCCGTCGTTGGCCGCCAGCACGCCGGCGATCTTCGGCTGCTCGGTGAGCATCTGCTCGAAGATCGTGCCCGCCTGGGCGTTGTCCCAGTCCGGCACGGACTGGTCCGGGCCCTTGACGTACTCCTTGGCGTCGTACTTGGGCTTGAGCACGCCGTCGTAGCCGTTCTTGAACAGCGTGGCGTTGTTGTCGGTGGGCGAGCCGTTGAGCTCGGCCACGATCGGCTTGTCGGCCTTCTTGTCGGTCAGGCACTTCACCAGGCCCTCGCCCTGCAGGGTGCCGACCTTGGTGTTGTCGAAGCTGACGTAGTAGGAGGCGCCGCCGTTCAGGGTCAGCCGGTCGTAGTCGATCGTGGCCACACCCTGGGACTTGGCCTTGTCGAGGACGGCCTTGCCGGTGCCGCTGTCCAGGTTGACGATCATCAGCACGGTCGCGCCGTTGGTGATCATCTGGTCGGCGATGGTCTGGAACTGGGTCTTGTCACCCTGGGCGTTCTGGATGTCGTAGGCGACGCCCGCGGCCTTGAACGCCTCCTCCAGATACTTGCGGTCCGCGGTCTCCCAGCGGGCGGAGGACTTGCTGTCCGGCAGGATGACGCCGATCTTTCCGGCTGCCTTGCTCTCGGCCGGGGCGGCGCTGTTCTGGGCAGTGGTGGTGTCGCCGCTCTCGCCCCCGCAGGCGGTGAGACCGAGGGTCATCGCCGCGGCAGCGGCGGTCAGGCTGAGGATCCCCTTGCGCATGGTGCACGGGTCCTTTCTTCGAAAAGTTGGGGGGTCTGGGTGGGGCACGGTGAATTCGCCGGCGCGGCCCCCGGATCTCGGCTAGCCGTTCCGTTGAATGTTGTTTGCGGCAACGTATTCCGCCATTGGCCAGGAACGCCAGCCCCCCGGTGGGTAAAGTTTGTTGTGGCCGGTAACAATCCAGAAACGCGGACTCAACCAGGTGCGCTCTGGACGGTCAGCGAGGCGGTCGACGCCGCGGCCCGGCCGGGGATCGTGCCCCACCCCCCAGGAGACGGCGGAGCCGGCGCGCTCCCGGAGCGGCGGGACCGGCGCGACGGGCTCAGGTCACCCGACCCGGTCCGCCTGCTCGCAGGCCCGCACCACCCGGTCCGGCGGGATTCAGCCCGGCCGGCCTCAACCGAGTACTACCCAATCCGGCACGGTCCAGCCCAGCACCGCCCGGTTCAGCGCGGTCCGGCTCAACCCGGGTCCACCCGGTACGGCCCAGCCCGCCACGACCCGACACGGGTCCAACCCGGCATGACTCAACCCGGCACGATCCGACACGGGTCCAGCCCGGCACAGCGCAGCTCAACCCGGCGCGGTCCGGCTCGGTCGGAGCGGCCAGGTTCGGGCAGCCGGATCCGGGGCAGCCGGATCCAAGGCGGCCGGGTCCGGGGCAGTCGAGTCTGGGACGGCCGGGTCCAAAGCGGCCAAGTCCAAAGCGGCCGGGTCCGGGGCGGCCGGGGTCAGATCGACAGGACGATGCTGTCGGGCACGGCGGCGAAGGTCTCGTCGAGCAGGCGGCCGAGCCCCTGACGCCCGCCCGCGCCACCCGTCTCGGTCCATTCGAGAGCCGCGCACCGCCAGGCCGCGATCATGATCTCCACCGCGAGGCGGAGCCGTACGTCTCCCGCGAGCCCGGCACGCGCGCCGACCCGCTCGACGGCGACCCCGGTGGTGTCGTTGCAGTATCGCAGGCTGTGGGCCTGCACCGACGGCACCTTCGCGCAGAGCGCGCGGGCGGCCAGGAAACGCCGCTCCCAGTCGTCGTCCATCTCGCCGAGACTCACGTCGAGCGTCTGCCGCAGGTAGGCCAGCAGCGGCCCCTGGAGTTCACGCGCGTCCACCTCCCGCAGCCACGTCGACCACAGCTCGGTGTCGGCGGCCAGCGCCACATCCTCCTTGGAGGGGAAGTTGCGGAAGAACGTGCGCTTGGACACGTCCACCGCGTCGACCAGCTCGTCGAGCGTCGTGGCGTCGTAGCCCTTCTCCGTGAACAGCCGCAGGGCCGTGTCCGTCAGCGCCTTGCGGGTGCGGAGCTTCTTGCGTTCACGGAGCGGCATGGTCATGACGCCATCTTACCCCTGAGGGGCGGTTGCTCTTTGACTTCTTTTTGCCACTTGGTGGCATCATCCTTCCGGTGGCCGCAGGGGGCCGGGACGCGGAACCGCTCGGCGGGATGATGTCCCGCCGGGCGGCTCACGTCCGGGGTGTTCCCCCTGTCGCGGGCGGAGCTTACGTGCGGCTCCGCCCCCCTGCGTCAGCTCTTGGCGAGCAGGGAGCGCAAGACGTACTGCATGATGCCGCCGTGGCGGTAGTAGTCCGCCTCTCCGGGGGTGTCGATGCGCACGACCGCCTGGAACTGCTTGTCACCGGCCCTGACCGTCACGGTCTGCGGGATGCCGCCCTTGTTGAGCTCCTCGACGCCGACGATGTCGAAGCTCTCCTCGCCGGTCAGCCCCAGCGACTCGGCCGTCTCGCCCTCGGGGAACTGCAGCGGCAGCACGCCCATGCCGATCAGGTTGGAGCGGTGGATGCGCTCGTAGGACTCGGCGATCACGGCGCGGACGCCGAGCAGCGCGGTGCCCTTGGCCGCCCAGTCGCGCGAGGAGCCGGAGCCGTACTCCTTGCCCGCCAGGACGACGAGCGGGATGCCCGCGGCCTGGTAGTTGGCCGAAGCGTCGTAGATGAACGACTGGGGGCCGCCCTCAAGGGTGAAGTCGCGGGTGTAGCCGCCCTCCACGCCGTTGAGCAGCAGGTTCTTCAGCCGGATGTTGGCGAAGGTGCCGCGGATCATCACCTCGTGGTTGCCTCGGCGGGAGCCGTAGGAGTTGAAGTCCTTGACCGCGACGCCGTTCTCGCGCAGGTATTCCGCCGCCGGGGTGCCGGGCTTGATGGAGCCGGCCGGGGAGATGTGGTCGGTGGTGACCGAGTCGCCCAGCTTGGCCAGCACCCGGGCGCCGGAGATGTCCGTCACCGGCTCCGGGGAGGCCGGCATGCCGTCGAAGTAGGGGGCCTTGCGGACGTAGGTCGAGGCCGGGTCCCACTCGAAGGTGTCGCCGGTCGGCACCGGCAGCGCCTGCCAGGCCTCGTCGCCCTTGAACACGTCGGCGTAGTCGCGCAGGAACATCTCCTGGTCGATGGAGGACGCGACGACCGCCGAGACCTCCTCCGGCGAGGGCCAGATGTCGGCCAGGAACACCGGCTCGCCGTCGGTCCCGATGCCCAGCGGCTCGGTGTTCAGGTCGAGGTCCATGGTGCCGGCGAGGGCGTAGGCGACGACCAGCGGCGGCGAGGCCAGGTAGTTCATCTTGACGTCGGGGTTGATCCGGCCCTCGAAGTTGCGGTTGCCGGACAGCACCGCGGTGACCGCGAGGTCGTTGTCCTGGATGGCGGCGGAGATCTCCTCCTGCAGCGGGCCGGAGTTGCCGATGCAGGTGGTGCAGCCGTAGCCGACCAGGTTGAAGCCGACCTTGTCGAGGTACGGCTGGAGGCCGGAGCGCTCGAAGTAGCCGGTGACGACCTGCGAGCCCGGGGCGAGGGAGGTCTTGACCCACGGCTTGCGGGTCAGGCCCTTCTCGACCGCGTTCTTGGCCAGCAGCGCGGCGCCCATCATGACGTACGGGTTGGAGGTGTTGGTGCAGCTGGTGATGGCAGCGATGGTGACCACGCCGTGGTCGATCTCGAAGCTCGTGCCGTCGGCCAGCGTGACCTGGACCGGCTTGCGCGGGCGGTCGCCGTTGAGGCCGGGGGCGTGCGGCTTGTCGCCGTTGCCGTCGTGGGAGATCGCCGGGGAGTCGGAGGCGGGGAACGACTCGGCGGACGCCTCGTCGACCGGGCCCTGGATGCTCGGGGCGTAGTCCTTGACGGCCGCGCGCCAGGCGCTCTTGGCCTCCGACAGCGCGATGCGGTCCTGCGGGCGCTTGGGACCGGCGATGGACGGCACGACCGTGCCCAGGTCCAGCTCGATGTATTCGGAGAAGACGGGCTCCTCGGCCTCCGGGTCCAGCCACAGGCCCTGGGCCTTGGCGTAGGCCTCGGCCAGCGCGACCTGCTCCTCGGAGCGGCCGGTGAGGCGAAGGTAGTTGATCGTCTCGCCGTCGATCGGGAAGATCGCGCAGGTGGAGCCGAACTCGGGGCTCATGTTGCCGATGGTGGCGCGGTTGGCCAGCGGCACGCTGGAGACGCCCTCGCCGTAGAACTCCACGAACTTGCCGACGACGCCGTGCTTGCACAGCATCTCGGTGATCGTGAGCACCAGGTCGGTGGCGGTGGCCCCGGCGGGGAGCTTGCCGGTCAGCTTGAAGCCGACCACGCGCGGGATCAGCATGGAGATCGGCTGGCCAAGCATCGCGGCCTCGGCCTCGATGCCGCCGACGCCCCAGCCGAGGACGCCGATGCCGTTCTCCATGGTGGTGTGGGAGTCGGTGCCGACGCAGGTGTCGGGGTACGCCTTGCCGTCGCGGACCATCACCACGCGGGCCAGGTGCTCGATGTTCACCTGGTGCACGATGCCGGTGCCCGGCGGGACGACCTTGAACTCGTCGAAGGCGGTCTGGCCCCAGCGCAGGAACTGGTAGCGCTCGCGGTTGCGCTCGTACTCCCGGTCGACGTTGCGCTGGAAGGAGTCGGGGCCGCCGAAGAAGTCGACGATGACGGAGTGGTCGATGACCATCTCGGCCGGGGCGAGCGGGTTGATCCTGGCCGGGTCGCCGCCGAGGTCGCGGACGGCCTCGCGCATGGTGGCCAGGTCCACGACGCAGGGGACGCCGGTGAAGTCCTGCATGATCACACGGGCGGGGGTGAACTGGATCTCCACGCTCGGCGCGGCCGCGGGGTCCCACTGGCCGAGGGCACGGATGTGGTCGGCGGTGATGTTCGCGCCGTCCTCGGTGCGGAGCAGGTTCTCCAGAAGGATCTTCAGGCTGTACGGGAGGCGCCCCGACCCCTCGACGGCGTCCAGCCGGTAGATCTCATATCCCGCGTCACCGACGCGGAGCGTGTCACGGCTGCCGAAGCTGTTCGCGGACACGGTTCGCCTCCCTCATCACCCAGTTGTCCGGCGCGCCACCATAAAAGGCGCAATTGAATCCTGCCGCACCGTCGGAGTGCCCACGTCAGTTAGGTATGCCTAACCGGTGGCCACAGGTTGCAGCGGATGTCTCGACATCAAGATATCCCTAGAGATATCTCGACATCAAGTTACCTCTCAGTATGCTCAGAGCGGGGCGAGACGGAAGTACAGCAGCCCGAGAACGACCACGGAAAGTACCGGGGCGAGAAACTTCTGCTCGAAGGCACGGCCGGTCTTGATCCCGATCTTCCACGGCAGCAGCCAGCGCTGCTTCATCGGCCACAGCACCGGACAGCCCTTCTCGGTGCAGCAGTCACCGACGACGTGGGTCAGACACCCGACCGCGACCGCCAGCCCCAGCCAGGCATAGCCCACGTTGTCGCTGCGGAACACCGCGAACAGCCCGACCGTCAGGGCGATGTTGACCATCGCGGAGGCGAACTTCTTGCCCGGGACGCCGATCCCGATCGACCGCAGCGCGAGGCCGATGAGCAGCACGACCAGGATGTCGCGGCCGATCGGATAGGTGTTGGCGAGGTAGTGGGCGCCGAACCCGGCGGCGATGGCGAACAGCAGCGAGTGGGTGGCGTTGCGGTGACCGCCGCTCAGCCAGGCGACGGCCTTGCTCAGCCCCCAGGTCACCGGGCCGAAGGTCTGGGCGATCGTGGCGCTGGGGTGGTCCAGGTCCGGCAGCATCGCGGCCCCGGAACAGACCAGCGCCCCGGCGACGAACTCGGCCGGGGTGAGCGCGTCCGCCATGACGCCGGTCTCGATGAACCGGGAGGACTCGGTGAGCAGCGGCAGGGCCGCGAGCGTCGGCGCCACCCCCAGCCAGGCGATGGCTCCCGTCAGCGCGTGCGTGTGTCCCATCATCGGCCGAACACTCCTATCAAGATCACGCTAAGCGACTGTACGGCAAAGCCCGCGTCAAGCAAGGGACCGTGCCATTTTGCATCATCGGCGCGTCGGGAGGGCGAGACCAATCCGATACATGAGCGCTGTTCACCTTTTCTGGATTCTGGGGTTACCTGGGCGTAACAAGCGCTTGTCCCGACCTCCCATCCCTACGCGAGAGGTGACCCCCCATGCCCCTCCGCCTGCCCGGACCCGTCATGGCCGCGCTCGTCGCGGTCATCGGCGCCGTCCTCGCCGCTCCCGCGGCGCACGCCGCACAGAACGAGGTCAGTCCGCTCCCTCCGCACTTGGAGACCGTCCGCAGGGCCGAGGCCGTCAAGCTCTACGGCGACGAGGCCATCCGCCCCATGGACCAGCGCAAGACCGGGCTCGTCTCGCTGGGTGACAGCGAGATCTCCGGCGAGGGCGCCTTCGACCGCTCCCTCTACGAGCCGGGGACGGACGGACCCGACAACTGGTGCCACCGGTCGAAGAAGGCCGCCGTCCACGTCACCGGCATCCCGGCCGACGTGACCTTCAACCTCGCCTGCTCCGGCGCGCAGACCAACGACATCACCATCGGCGGGACCCACCAGTACGACGAGCTCAACCAGGGCGACAACCTGGCGATCAAGGCCCGCAACACCCGGATCAAGATGATCACGGTGGTGGCCGGGGCCAACGACACCGGAGGCCCCGAGTTCGGGCCGACCATGACCGGGTGCGTGGAGAGACGGGTCCTGTTCAGGGGGAACTGCTGGCCCGCGCACTCCCCGACCTGGGCCGGCCGGATCGACTTCATCGTGCCCCGGGTGGAGAAGGCCCTGCGCGACGTCCGGCAGATCATGACGGAGGCCGGCTACACGCCCGCGGACTACCAGCTCATCGCCATGAGCTACCCCGGCCCCGCCAGCCCGGACGTGGAGGACAACCCGAACTTCCCCGGCTGGTACAACGGCGGCTGTCTCGGCTACCTCTCCGACCTGGCCTTCGCCCGCAACAAGGCGGTGCCGATCTTCGAGCAGGGCATCCGCAGGGCCGCGAGCCTGGCCGGCGCGCGCTACCTGGACGCGAGCCGGCTCTTCCACGGCCGCGAGGTCTGCATGGACGGCCCCTGGGTGACCGGGCTGCACGCGGTGAACGGCGACCTGTTCAACCCCCGGGCGACCCAGCAGTCCTTCCACCCGAACTCCGCCGGGCACGCCGCGTTCGGCGCCTGCCTGGGGCGCTTCTACGCCGCCGACGCCACCCAGGCCACCTGCATGCTCCCCGCCGGCACGCTCACCCCGGCGCTCTACCCCGGCCTGCCCGAGTTCAGGCAGCTCAGGAACGGCGCGACCGGCGACTGCCTGGACGTGGACGGCAACTCCACGCGCAACGGCCGCAAGCTGATCGGCTGGGCCTGCGAGGGCACGCGCAACCAGGCGTTCTGGTACGACCCGGCGCGCAGGACCCTGCACACCGAGCTCTCGCACGACCGCTGCGCGGACGTCGACGGCGGCCGGCTGGCCGCGGGCACCGCGATCCAGGTGTGGGACTGCCACGGCGGCCCCGCCCAGCGCTGGACCCATGACGGCGCGCGCCTGCACGCCGCCGACGCGCCCACGCTGTGCGCCACGCTCCCCGGCGGCGCCCACGGCGACCGGCTGACACTGGCCCCCTGCGACTCCGGCGACTCCCGGCAGGTGTTCACCTGGGAGACGAAGAAGGCGCTGGCCTACACCGAGCTCAAGTCGGGCGGAAAGTGCCTGGACGTGCCCGGCGGCGCCCCGGCGAGCGGCGCGAACCTGCTGCTGTACACCTGCGACGGCGGAGCCGACCAGTTCTGGGCCCACAACCCGGTCTCCGGGCAGCTGCACAACCTGGCCGACCCGGGCCTCTGCGTGGACCTGGAGGGGGGCACGGTCACGGCCGGGCAGCCCATCCAGGTGGCGCACTGCTCCTCGGCGGTCGGCCAGTACTCGGCGTCGATGCGGTGGGACCTGACCGACGGGACGTTCCTGTCGCGCAAGGACACCGGATGGGCGATCGCGGCGGCCGGGACCTCGGACGGCTCGGCGGTCGTGCTCCAGCGGGCCGCGGGGCAGCGGTGGAGCGCCGGTGCGGGCCGGGCGCCCGACCCGTGGAAATTCCTGACCGCGGACATCTACTGAGAGACGGGCGGCCGGCCGGAGAATCTCCGGCCGGCCGCCCGCACATCCCGGAAACGACAGACGGGACCGTTCCGCACCGAAAGCACCCCCCAGCCCTTCCGGCACGGAACGAATCCCGTCTATGTCCTTTGTAACGTGCAGGTCTCGATGCTTGTTCCGAAATCAGCCGAGAATTGCGTGATCTAGCTCACTTCTTCGCTGGGTGACAGCGATCTCACTTTCGGTGACGATCATCAGGAAGGGGATGACAGGCAGCGCGGCCACCCCGGCGAAGACCGCGAAAGTCCCGGTCAAGCCCATGATCTCGGCCAGCAGGCCGGCCAGGCCGGCGCCGATGGGGAGCGTCCCCCAGGTCAGCAGGCGGGCCGCCGCGCCGTACCGGCCGAGCAGCCGGTCCGGGACGATCATCTGGGCCATGGTGCGGCTGTTGACCGTCCAGAGCGTGCCGCCCATGCCGCCCAGGAGCGCGGCGGCGCCGACCGCCCAGGCCTCGGGGAACACCGCCGGGACGATCATCATGACGATGGTGCCGACGAGGTCGGCGAAGAGCGCCCAGCGCCGCCCGCGGCTCCTCCTCCGGACCGAACGACACCCCCGGGGCATCCCTCGATCTGAGCGACGCCCCGCCGACCCCGGCGGACGCCGGCGCCGACGCGCCGGCCGCCAAGCCGGAGATCGCGACAGCCGGACCGGCGGCCCCGGCCGCCTCCGGCGCCGCGACCACCTCGCGCACCTCCTCGCGGCTGGGACCGCCGCCGACGCTGGCGATCTGGTTCCTGCTGCCGGGAGCGATCCTGCTCGGCTCGATGGTGATCTACCCGATCATCTACTCGATCTTCCGCAGCTTCTACGACGCCACCGGCGGCACCTTCGTCGGCGTGGACAACTACGCCACGATCTTCAGCGACTCCTCCACCCTGACCACGATCAGGAACAACCTGATCTGGGTCGTGGTGGCCCCCGCGCTGGTCACCGTGGTCGGCCTGATCTTCGCGGTGCTGACCGAGCGGATCCGCTGGGCGACCGCGTTCAAGCTGATCGTGTTCATGCCGATGGCCGTCTCCCTGATGGCCTCCGGCGTCATCTTCCGCCTGGTGTACGAGCAGGACCCCGACCGGGGCGTGGCCAACGCCGTGATCACCTCGGTCCAGGACGTCTTCGACTCCAACCCGGGCTACCCGGACGCGCGCCCCAGGGGGAACGACCAGGCGCCGGTCGCCGCCCAGCAGGGCGCGGTGGTGACCAAGCAGCCCGCCAAGCTCGGGCAGGCCGTGCTCATCCCGCTGGTGGGCGTCAAACCCGACACCCTCGCCTCGGCCTCGGCGGCCAAGGCCGTCCAGCCCGGACCGGGCGAGCTGGCCGGGACCGTGTGGGTGGACTTCACCCAGGGCGGCGGCGGCGCGCTCAACCAGGTGGACGGCACCGAGAAGGCCCTGGCCGGAATGACGGTCGAGGCGGTGCAGAACGGCGCCGTCAAGGGCACCGCCACCACCGAGGCCGACGGGACCTTCCGCTTCGCCGGGCTCGCGCCGGGCGACTACCTCGTACGGCTGCCGCAGTCGAACTTCGAGGCGGCCTTCAACGGGATCCCCTGGCTGGGCCCGACACTGATCACTCCGGCGATCATCGGCGCGTTCATCTGGGTGTGGGCCGGCTTCTCCATGGTGCTGATCGCGGCGGGGCTCTCGGCCATCCCGCGTGACGCGCTGGAGGCGGCCCGCATCGACGGCGCCACCGAATGGCAGGTGTTCCGCAAGATCACCGTTCCGCTGCTCTCCCCGGTGCTGCTGGTCGTGTTCGTCACAATGATCATCAATACCCTGAAGGTCTTCGACCTGGTCTTCGTCATCGCACCGGGATCGGTGCAGCCGCAGGCCAACGTGATCGCGCTGGAGATGTGGCGGGTCTCCTTCGGCGGCGGCGGCAACCAGGGACTGGGCAGCGCGCTGGCCATCTTCCTGCTGATCCTCGTCCTGCCCTTCATGATTCTCAACATCCGCCGGTTCAGGAGGGACAACCAGTGACAACCTCCACTCTCGGCGCACCGCCCCGCAGCGCCCTCGGCCGGGTCGTGGACCGGGTCGGCGGTGGTGTGGTCCAGGCGGCGATGGTGCTGATCGGCGTGTTCTGGCTGGTCCCCACCCTTGGCCTGTTCGTGGTCTCGATCCGCGACGAGACGGCCAACAACTCCACCGGCTGGTGGACGGTGTTCACCAAGCCGGCCGAGCTGACCCTCAAGAGCTACGGGGACCTGCTGGCCACCGGGTTCACCGCGTCGTTCTGGAACACCGTGCTCATCACGGTGCCCACGACCGTCCTCGTGATCGGCATCGCGGCCATGGCGGCCTACGCGTTCGCCTGGATGGACTTCCCCGGCAGGGACGGGCTGTTCCTGGTGGTGGTCGGCCTGCTGGTGGTGCCGATCCAGATCGCGCTGATCCCGATCGCGCAGCTCTACGGCAAGATCGGGATCTTCGGCTCCATCGCCGGCGTGGTGCTCTTCCACGTCGCCTTCGGACTCCCCTTCGCCATCTTCCTGCTCCGCAACTTCTTCGCGGGCATCCCGGCCTCGCTGCTGGAGGCGGCGCGGATGGACGGCGCGGGCGAGTGGAGGATCTTCTCGACCGTGGTGTTCCCGCTGGCCAAGCCGGCGATCGCCTCGCTCGGCATCTTCCAGTTCCTCTGGGTCTGGAACGACCTGCTCGTCGCCCTGGTCTTCGCCAACACCGAGAACCAGCCGATGACCAAGGCCCTGCAGTCCCAGATGCGGCAGTTCGGCACCAACATCGACATCCTGGCGCCGGGCGCCTTCCTGTCCCTGATCATCCCGCTGGTGCTGTTCTTCGCCTTCCAGCGGTATTTCGTGCAGGGCATGATGGCCGGCTCGGTGAAATAAAGGGGCAGGTCCGGTACGGCTTGCACATATTTCGGATGCAAGCCGTACCGGACCTCAAACGCCGATAGGGTTTTCGGCATGTCCGCACGCCCTTTGAACGAAGTCGTGGAAGCCGGGTGGGCCACGGCCCTGGAGCCCGTCGCCGAGCAGGTCGCCGCCATGGGCGAGTTCCTCCGCAAGGAGGTCGCCGAAGGCAGGCAGTACCTCCCTTCGGGACCCAACGTGCTCCGCGCTTTCCAGCAGCCCTTTGACCAGGTCAAGGTGCTGATCGTCGGTCAGGACCCCTACCCCACGCCGGGTCACCCGATCGGCCTGAGCTTCTCGGTCGCCGCCGACGTGCGGCCCATCCCGGGGAGCCTGCGCAACATCTACAAAGAGCTCACCGAGGACCTCGGGCTGCCCATGCCGAGCAACGGTGACCTGACCCCGTGGGCCGAGCACGGTGTGCTGCTGCTCAACAGGGTGCTCACCGTCATGCCGGGCAAGCCCGCCTCGCACCGGGGCAAGGGCTGGGAAGAGGTCACCGAGCAGGCCATCAAGGCGCTCGCCGCGCGCGACAAGCCGATGGTCGCGATCCTGTGGGGCCGCGACGCCCGCAACCTGCGCCCGATGCTCGGCGACGTCCCGGCCATCGAGTCGGCCCACCCGAGCCCCCTGTCGGCCCGGAGCGGTTTCTTCGGCTCCCGCCCGTTCAGCCGCGCCAACGAGCTCCTCGCGCAGCAGGGCGCGTCGCCGGTGGAGTGGAAGCTCCCCTAGTCCGACCTCACTCCGTGAGGGCACTAGGATCTCCACCATGAGTGATGAATCGGGCACCGAACGCTATCTCCGGCTGACGGTTGAGCTGACTGTGGAAGTGCAGGACATCGGCGCACTGCAGGCCGCCGCACTGAAGGAGATCAACCACCCTGAGGCCGACCTGGACGACGACGAGCGCAGGGAGCAGGCGGAGATGGTCTCCGCCGACGACAGCGGCGCCACGGCGCTGCAGTGGCTCATCGAGCCGGACCACGTCCTGGGTCTGATCGAGCACGTCGAGCAGATCGAGCCCCGCGAGGCCGTGCTGGGCGTGGAGCCCTCCGAAGGCCCCTCGGAGGAGGACGACGAGCACGACCACGACCACGACCACTGAGGTCAGTCGTTGACCACGGAGCCGTCCCCGAAGGCCCAGAGTTGACCTTCCAGGTCCAGAGCCTGGTAGACCCTGGGTCCCTCGGGGGTGGCCTCGATCTCCACCACGATCTCCGCGCCCCTGGCGCTGGCCTGCTCGTAGTGGGCCTCCAGGTCCTCCACCACGACGAACACCCCTTGACTGACCGCCGGCAGGTCCAGGGCGCTGCGCAGGTACGGCTCGCTGTCCCGGACCGAGGCCAGCACGACCACGGCCTCGCCCAGCACGAGCCGGGCGTGTCCGATACCGCCCTTCGGGCCGGGGACCGTCAGCGCCGGCCGGAAGCCGAAGACCTTGCCCAGCCACTCGATGGCGGCCGGGGCATCCTGGTATCGAAGGAACGGAACCACACGAGGGGTTGACATGCTGTCCTCCATCGAGACGACGCGATGCCTTCAGCCCTGAGCTTGCCACCGTTGGCCGGTCCCGTCAGCCCACTGGACTGATCTTCTTGTCAGCCGGTGAGGATGTCCTCACGGCGGGCGACGAGGGAGTCGCGCAGGCGCGTCAGCTCGCCGCAGCGGGCGGCCAGGTCGTTGACCGTGCCGTTCACCCACTGGGCGACCTCGCCGACGGCCTGACCGGTGCGGGCGATCCGCTGGTGCTTGATCGCGTCGGTGATGATGTTGTCGAAGAACATGTCGACGAACCAGCGGGTGTCCACCTTCGGGAGTTGGGGGTTGGCGTGCACCCCGACGTCGGCGAGCTCGCGGGAGAAGGCGTCCAGAGCCCGCTGGGCGTGCCAGGCCGCCTCGTCGGCGTTGCGCATGTGGCCGTGCTCCAGCATGTCCGCGAAGCCGCCGCCGCCGCTCAGCATGTCCCAGGTGGAGGCGCCACGGGCGTTGCCGAGGGAGCGCAGGACCTGGCCGACCGCCTGGGCGGCGGCGACCCCGGCGTGATGGGCCTCCTCGTGCTCACGGAGGTCGGCGTGGGTGTCGGCGAGCCGCTGGCCGAGCTCGGTGAGCTCGCGCCCCCGGGGGTCGGCCGTCTCGACCAGCACGCGCTCCTTGCGTTCGAGCAGCGCGGCGAACTCCTCCCGGGAGCGGGCGACCTCGGCCAGGCCGTTCTCCACGGCCGCCAGGTCGCTCCGGAGCCATTCGAGACGGTTCCGCTGCCCGTCCAGGCGCTGCCGCAGGGCCTGCGCCTCGGCCTGCTCCTTGGCGAGCTTCTCCTCCTTGGAACCGGTCAGGCCGGACAGGAACGCGCTGAAACCGCCCTCCAGCCTGGAGACGTCGCGCTCCTCCTCGGCGAGCTGGGCCTCCAGGTCGCCGATGAGCTGCCCGACCTCGTCGAGCTGCACGGCCACCGCCTGGCGCTGCCTGGTCAGCTGTTCCAGCCGTCGCACCCGGTCACGGGCGGCGCGCAGGTCATCATCGATGCTGTCAAAGGAGGTCACATATTTGCGACGTCTGGAGCGGCCAAATCGTTCCGTCCGGTATGCGGTGGACCCCGCCGGCACGTGCCGGGCGCCGCGGCCGCCGGCGGGGCCTGCCGCCCTCCCCCGAGACAGGGGAGGGCCATGTCAGTCCATCGGGACCAGCGGGGCGGGATAGCCCCTGATCCCCGTAGGCATCCGCCATGGCTCGTAGATCAGCTTCGTCGGCACGCCGTCCAGCTCGGGCAGGTAACGCCGGATGTATTCGCCCTCCGGGTCGAACCGCCTGGCCTGCCGTACGGGATTGACCACCCGGTTGGGCCGGGTGTCGTTGCCGGTCCCGGCCACCCACTGCCAGTTGCCGTAGTTGTTGGGCACCTCACCGTCGAGCAGCAGGTCGAAGAAGTGCCCGGCCCCCACCCGCCAGTCCACCCGCAGCCGTCTGACCAGGAACGACGCGGTCACCATGCGGGCCCGGTTGTGCATCCACCCCTCGGCGAGCAACTGCCGCATGCCCGCGTCGACGATCGGCACCCCCGTCCTGCCCTCCTTCCACGCCTGCGCCGCGTCCTCGTCGTCGTGCCACCGCTGCCCCCGCGACCGGTAGTCGTCGCGGTTGATCCGCGGGAAGGCCCGTGTCACCTGGTGGAAGAAGTCGCGCCAGCACAGCTGCCTGACGAAGTCGTCGCCGTTGACCGCCAGCGACTCCAGCTCCAGCGGCGACAGGCAGCCGACGCGCAGGTAGGGGCTGAGCCTGGAGGTGCGGTTCCCGGCGAGGTCGTCGTGGCCGGCGGCGTAGTCCTCCACGCAGTACTTCAGCCACTGCCTCATCCGCGTGCGCGCCACCGTCTCACCTCCCGGGAACGGCCCGTTCGGCCCGTGCCCGGCGAGCGGCAGCGGACCGCCCTCCAGCCCCTCGGGGACGGGCACCTTGTCGGGGGGCTTCAGCACCTCCCGGCGCCGCTGCCGGCTCCAGACCCGCCAGTAGGGCGTGAAGACCCGGTAGTGGTCGCCGCCGCCGGAGGGCCTGAGCGCGTCCGGCGGCACGACCGTCACCCCGGGGAAGGTGCGCAGGCCCATCCGGTGCCGCCGGCACTCCTCGGCGAGCCGCCGCTCCCTGCGCTGCGCGAGCGCGCTGACGTCCGCGCTGACGTAGACCGCCTGGGCCGGGAGCTCGCACGCGAGCCGGACCGTCTCCACCACCGGATCGCCCTGGCGGACCACGAGGTCGCCGCCCCGGTCGCGGAGCGATCCGCGCAGGTCGGCGAGGCACTCGGCGAGGAAGGACGCCCGGTGGCCGGCGGGCATGCGGGAGTCGGCCACGAACAGAGGCACCACGCGGCAGGCGTCCGCGCACGCGGCGGCCAGCGCCGGGTGGTCGTGCACCCGGAGGTCGCGGTTGAACAGCACAATGACGGTATCCATCACCTGATGCTTCGCGGCCGCCCCACCGGCGGTTGCATCCGCCGGCCTCCGCCGGCCGAAAGGACGTTCAGGGGGATGAAGCACCCGCGCCGCCTGGCAGGCTGGTGACGCGACCGTGGGCATGGGGTGAGACGGGCATGGACGAGCAGGGTCAGGAGACCGCCGAGGAGGGGCCGGGCTACGGCATAGGGGCCGTGGCCCGGCGGCTCGGCGTGCCCGCTCCCACACTGCGCACCTGGAACCTGCGCTACGGGATCGGCCCGAGCCACCGCAGCCCGGGCGGCCACCGCCGCTACGACGCCGGTGACCTGCGACGCCTTGAGGAGATGAACCGGCTGATCAGGGCCGGGGTCCCGGCCGCCGACGCGGCGCGGATGGTGCTGCGGACCGCGGCCGCCCCGGCGGGGGCCGAGCCCTGGGGCGAGCCGGCGTCCGCCGTGCCCGGCGGCTCGCCCCGGCCCACGCCCCCGGAGACCGCACCCGCCTCTCCCCCCGAGCAGCCCTCGGAGACCGGACCGGCGTCCGCCGGAGGGCGGCCCCCGTCCGCCGCGGCGGGCCTCACCCGCCCGCGGCTCCCGGACACCGCACCATGGGTACGGCCGGCGATACCGACCGCGACGATGCTGGCACGGGCGGCGACCGCCCTGGACAGCCGGACCGTGTCCGGCTGGATCGGCGCGGCCCTGGACAGGCACGGGATCATGTGGACCTGGGAGAACCTGGTGCTCCCGGTCTTCGGGACGATCTGCAGGCGCCAGGCGGAGACCGGCGCGAGCGTCGAGATCGAGCACCTGTTCACCGACCGGCTGCTGGCCGCGCTGATCCCGCTCGTCGAACGCCCGAGCCATCCGGTCAACGGGCGGCCGGTGCTGCTGGCCTGCGCCGAGGACGAGCAGCACAGCCTGCCGATCTACGCCCTGGCCGCCGTGCTGACCACCGACCACCACGTGGAGACGCGGGTGCTCGGGGCGCGGACCCCCTACCCGGCGCTGGCCGACGCGATGCGCCGCCTCGGCCCGGCGGCGGTCTTCGTCTGGTCCCAGTTGCGCGAGACCGGTGACCCGGCGCCGCTGGCCTCGCTCCCCCTGCTCCGCCCGGCGAGCCGCGTCATCGTCGGCGGTCCGGGCTGGGGGGACGGGCTCCCGCCGTCGATCCCGCACGCCACCTCCTTCCGCGAGGCCCTCACCCGGATCAGCGCCGCGCTGCACTGACCATTCCGGCTCCGGAGGCGCGCCGGTCCGGTCACCCAGGGTTGCGATCACCTCGACGGAGGAGTATGAATAAGTTTTGAATAGGTTTTCTCGGTAAGGGTGACCACCATGACAGACGACCTGAACGTCCGGCTCGCCCGGGGCGACGATGCGGCGGTGACCGAGTGCTTCCGTACGCATGGCCCCCTCGTCCGTTCCTACCTGCGGCGGTTCGTCCCCCCGCAGGAGGTCGAAGACCTGCAGCAGGTCGTCTTCGCCGAGGTGTGGCGCTGCCGGCACCGCTTCGACCCGGCACGCAACCTCCCGGCGTGGCTGATCGGCATCGCGCACAACCGGGCGGTGGACCACCTGAGGGCGCGCACTCCGCAGACGGTGCCGCTGGACCGGGTGGCCGACCCGGCAGGCGCCGACGGCCGGACCCACGGGGACGGCCTGGCCGAGCGCGACCAGGTCCAGCGGGCGCTGGCCGAGCTCCCGGCCCCGCAGCGCCAGGCCATCGAGCTGGCCTACTACGGCGAGCTGACCCAGCGGGAGATCGCCGAGAGGCTGAGCGTTCCGCTGGGCACCGTCAAGGCCCGCACGGCCCGCGGCCTGCGCCGCCTGTCGGGCCTCCTCGCCCAGGCCGCGGCATGAACGGCCAGGTCAGACCTCGGGTCGCGGTGTCGAGCTGCCTGGTGGGCGAGCTGGTGCGCTTCAACGGCGGCCACAGCCGCGACAGGTTCCTCAGCGGGGAGCTGGATCCCTACGTCGACTGGGTGCGCATCTGCCCGGAGGTGGAGATCGGCCTCGGCGCCCCGCGCGAGTCCCTCCGCCTCGAACGCTCCCCCCGGGGACCGCGCCTGGTCACCAGGAAGACCGGGGTGGACCTCACCGACCGGATGGCGTCCCTGGCCGCCG
Source organism: Streptosporangium sp. NPDC003464 (assembly GCF_053588315.1). Lineage (NCBI taxonomy): Bacteria > Bacillati > Actinomycetota > Actinomycetes > Streptosporangiales > Streptosporangiaceae > Streptosporangium > Streptosporangium sp. NPDC003464. Next base: position 25,768 of record NZ_JBSFPS010000071.1, read on the forward strand.
GTCGGGCCGGCGCCCTCGACGTGGACGGCTACGTCTTCAAGTCCAGGAGCCCCAGCTGCGGAGTGCACGGCGTCCCCCTCTACGCGGGTGACACGGCCGTGGACCGCAAGGGCAGGGGCGTGTTCGCGGCCCGGATCCTCGACGCCCACCCGCTGCTGCCGGTGGAGGACGAGGGGCGGCTGAACGACGCGCTGCTCCGCGAGACCTTTGTGGAGCGGATCTTCGCCCAGGCCAGGCTCCGCGCGCTGCTGGAGGACGACTGGCGCGCACGCGACCTGGTCGCCTTCCACTCCCGGCACAAGATGCAGCTGCTGGCCCATGACCCCGCGGTCTACCGCGAGGCGGGCCGGGTGGTGGCCCGGGCGGGCCTGCGCCCCCGCGAGGAGCTGGCCGCCGACTACGCCCGCGCGTTCGGCACGGCCTTCGCCAGGAAGGCCAGCATCGGCCGCCACGTCAACGTGCTCCAGCACTGCATGGGCATGGTGAGCGACGCGCTGGACCGGACCCGGCGGGCCGACCTGGCGGAGGTCATCGCCTCCTACCAGGCCGGCCAGGTGGCGCTCAGCGTGCCGGCCACCCTGATCCGCCATCACGCGCGCGGCGCGGCCGCGGCGTATCTCCGGGACCAGACATACTTCTCGCCGTACCCGCAGGAGCTGCGCCTGCGCAACCACGTCCCCGCCTGAGCCGCCGGTCCCGCCGCCGCGTCCACCGCTCCCGCCGCCGGAGGACCGCGGGCCCGTCCGGCCGGTCAGGGCTGATCAGGTCCCGGCGAGGCGGAGCACCGCCAGGGAGCGGGCGGGGAGGGTGAGGCCGGAGTCCAGGTGGACGCCGGGGTCGGAGGCCAGCACGGCCCTGGCCGGGGCCGTGAGGTCGAGCGAGACCGGCGCGGCGCCGAAGTTGACGGCCACCCGGAACGCTCCCCGGTGGACGACCAGCCAGCCCTCGCCGTGCTCGACCCGGACCCGGTCGAGCCTCGGGTCCGACAGGTCCGGATGCGCGCGGCGCAGCGCGATCAGGGCCCGGTACCAGTCGAGATGGGCCCGGTGGGCGTCGTCGTCGAGCTCGCTCCAGTCGAGCTTGGAGCGCAGGAACGTCAGCTCCTCCCCCGGGTCCGGCGCCTTTTCGGCCCAGTCGTCGTAGCCGAAGCCGATGAACTCCCGCCGCCGCCGGTCGGCCTCGCCCTCGCGGAGCTGCGGCTCGACGTGGTCGGTGAAGAACAGGAACGGCGTGCGCGCCCCCCACTCCTCGCCCATGAACAGCATGGGGGTGAACGGCGAGGTCAGCAGCAGCCCGGCGGCCAGCCGCAGCGCCTCCGGCGCCATCCGGTCGCCCTCGGCGCGGTTGCCGATCTGGTCGTGGTTCTGCGCGGAGCAGACGAAGCGGTAGCCGGGAACGTGCCGGGCCGGCCGGCCGTGCGAACGCCCCCGGAAGGACGAGTAGGTGCCGTCGTGGTAGTAGGCCGAGGTGAGCACCTTGGGCAGCGCACCGGCGAAGTCGTCGTAGTAGCCGTGCCGCTCCCCGGTCACCGCCACGTGCAGGGCGTGGTGGAGGTCGTCGTTCCAGGCGGCCGCCAGACCGTACCCGCCGGCCTCGCGCGGGGTCATCAGGCGCGGGTCGTTGAGGTCGGACTCGGCGATGAGCGTCAGCGGCCTGCCCACCGCCGCCGACAGCGCCTCCACCTCGGCCGCCATCTCCTCCAGCAGGTGCACGGCCCGCTTGTCGTGCAGCGCGTGCACGGCGTCCAGCCGCAGACCGTCGAGGTGGTAGTCGCGCAGCCACTGCAGCGCGTTGCCGATGAAGTAGCGGCGCACCTCGTCGGAGCCGGGACCGTCCAGGTTGACCGCCTGCCCCCAGAAGGAGGAGGCGCTGGAGTGGAAGTAGGGGCCGAACGGGGCCAGGAAGTTGCCGGACGGGCCGAGGTGGTTGTGGACGACGTCGAGGATCACGCCGAGGCCCTGCCGGTGACAGGCGTCCACGAACCGCTTGAACCCGTCGGGGCCGCCGTAGTTGTCGGTGACGGCCCACAGGTCCACCCCGTCGTAGCCCCAGTTGCGGCCGCCCGGCACCGGCGGCACCGGCATGACCTCGACGAAGTCGACGCCGAGCGCGACGAGGTGCTCCAGCTTCCCGATCGCCGCCTCGAAGGTCCCCTCCGGGGTGAAGGTGCCGATGTGCAGCTCGTAGATCACCGACCCCGGCAGGCCGCGACCGCACCACAGGTCGTCGCTCCACACGAACCGGTCGTGGTCGTAGACCCGGCTCGGCCCGAAGATCCCCTCGGGCTGCCAGCGGGTCCGGGGGTCCGGCAGCGGCTCGCCGCCGTCCAGCCGGAACCGGTAGTCGGTCCCGTGCCCGGCTCCGGGCACCTCCGCCGACCACCAGCCGCCCGCCCCCGCGGACATCGGGTGGCGGACCCCGTCGATCTCCACGTCGACCGCCGTCGCCTGCGGCGCCCAGACCTCGAACATGGCTACTCCCTCTCCAGAAGCGCGACCGGGTGGGCCGACAGCAGGTGGGCCAGCGGGATCCTGCCGGTGTGCTCGGCGCCGGTCAGCAGGTCGCGCCAGGCGCCGGGCGGCAGCGTGACCGTCTCGCTCCCCCAGCCGCCGCGCCGGGCCAGCCCGGCCGGCAGCCGGGTGACCACCGCCACGGCCTGCTCCCCGCGCGCGAAGGCGACCGCGTGCTCGCCGGCCTCCAGCGGGACGTACGGCGCGGCCGGGTCCAGCCGCCGCCGCAGGTTCAGGGCCTGGGTGGTGACCAGCAGCTTGGCCTCGTCCCACGGTGTGCCGGCCTGCCCGGCGAGCATCCGGCGGCGCAGCGCGAAGTCGACCGGGCGCCGGTTGTCCGGGTCGACCAGGGAGAAGTCGGTGATCTCATTGCCCCAGTAGAGGTCGGGCACGCCCGGGAGCATGAGCTGCAGGAGCTTCTGGCTCAGCGAGTTGGACCGGGCGTAGGGCTCGATCCTGGCCGCGAACTCCGCGACGGAGGCGCCGCACCCGTCGATCGCCCGGGTGACGAAGTCGCGGATGCCCGCCTCGTAGGCGGGGTCGGGGGCGGCCCAGGAGATCGAGGTCTTGGCCTCGCGGGCCGCCTTGAACAGGTAGTCGAAGAACCTGTCGGGACCGATGGGCCAGGCCGCCATCAGGTTCTGCCAGGCCAGATAGTCCAGCACCGGGTCGAAGGAGACCTTCGAGGACCACTCCCCGACGGCCGCCGCCCACTCCTCCGGCAGCTCCGACAGCACGGCCAGCCGGGCGCGCACGTCCTCGGAGCGTTTGGTGTCGTGCGTGGACAGCGTCGTCATCGAGGTCGGCGACATCTCCCGGGCGAAGGCGTGGAAGCCCTCCACGGCCCCGTCGAAGTGGTCGGGCTCCCCGCCCACCTCGTTCAGGCACGCCAGCGGATACCACCGGTAGAGCGCGGTGTCCTCCACCCCCTTGGCCATCACCGGCCCGCAGGTCTGCTGGAAGCGGGTGACCGCCTCGGCCGGGCCGCGCAGCACCCTGTCGACGACCTCCGCGACCGGGGCGCCCTCGGGCAGCCGGGCCGCGGCGGCCCGCCCGGCCGCCTCGACGATCGCGGCCGACTCCGCGGGCACCGGCTCTCCCGGCACCGCGTAGGCCCGGTAGACCGGCATCGCGGCGAGCAGCTCCACCAGCGTCTCGCGGTCGGAGCCGACGACGGCGTGCAGCCGGTCGACCTCGGCGGCGAAGAACAGGTCGAGGACCTCCCGCTTGGACTGCCCGACCACCGTGGCGTAGTCGTGCGGCATGCCGGTGTGCTTGACGAACAGCTCCAGCAGCGGCCCGGCGCCCGCGGGGTCCACGAACAGTCTGGTGATCCGGTTGAGCACGTCGTAGCCGGTGGTGCCGTCGCAGTCCCAGTCGGCGGGCAGCCGCTCGGAGCCGACCAGGATCTTCTCCGCCACGGTCCACACGCCCGAGGCCGCGCGGAGCCGCGCCAGGTAGCCGCGCGGCTCGGCCAGCCCGTCGGGGTGGTCCACCCGTAGGCCGTCGACGACCCCCTCCGCCACCAGCTCCAGGATCAGCCGGTGGGTGGCGTCGAAGACCTCCGGGTCCTCCACCCGGAGCCCGATCAGCGAGGACACGTCGAAGAATCGCCGGTAGCCGGGCCCCCGCCGCCAGTCGACCAGCCGGTAGTGGGTGTCGGGCAGGGGGAACTCGTGGTCGTGGTAGCGCAGCACGCCGCCGTCGGCCACCGGCTCGGTGTCGTCGCCGAGCACCGGCATGTTCACCTTGCCGCCGACCCACTCGATGTCGAACCACGGCGCGTACGGCGAGGCCTGGCCGTCCTTGAGCACCGACCACAGCGGCGCGTTGCCCGACTCGGGCACCGGGACCGTCATGTGGTTGGGCACGATGTCGACGACGATCCCCAGCCCGTGCTCGGCCAGCGTCGCCGACAGCGCCCGCAGGCCCTCGATCCCGCCGAACTCCGCCCGGATCCGGGAGTGGTCGGTCACGTCGTAGCCGTGCCGCGACTCCGGCACCGCCTGCAGGATCGGCGACAGGTAGACGTGACTGACCCCCAGCTCCCGCAGGTAGGGGGCGAGCGCGGCGACCTCGGCGAAGCCGAAGTCGGGGGTCAGCTGGATCCGGTAGGTCGAGATGGGTCCGGTCAGTCGCTCAGACACGCCGCAGCACCCTCACCGACCTGCCGACCACCGGCACGTCCTCGCCCGCCCGGCAGATCCGGGTCTCCACTGTGATCGGCATCGCCGTGTCGATCTCCGTCAGCCACATCTCGCCGTAGTCCTTGGGAATCGTGAATTTGATGACGTCGTGGTGGGCGTTGAACAGCAGCAGGAACGAGTCGTCGGTGATCTGCCGTCCGCGGCGGTCCGGCTCGGTGATGGCGTCGCCGTTGAGGAAGACCGCCAGCGACTTGGCGTAGCCCACGTTCCAGTCCGCGTCGGTCATCTTCTCGCCCTGCGGGGTGAACCAGGCGATGTCGCTGAGGTTGTCCTCCGAGCCCCGCACCGGCCGGCCGTAGAAGAACCGGCGGCGCCGGAAGACCGGGTGGTCGGCGCGGAGTCTGGACAGCCGCCGGGTGAACTCCAGCAGCAGCCAGTTCTCCCGGACGTCGGACCAGTCGACCCAGCTCAGCTCGTTGTCCTGGCAGTAGACGTTGTTGTTGCCCTGCTGCGTGCGCCCCAGCTCGTCGCCGTGGGAGATCATCGGCACGCCCTGGGACAGGAACAGCGTGGTCAGGAAGTTGCGCTTCTGCTGCTCGCGCAGCGACTCGATCGTGAGGGAGGCGGGCCCCTCCGCCCCGCAGTTCCAGGACCGGTTGTCGTCGGTGCCGTCCCGGTTGTGCTCGCCGTTGGCCTCGTTGTGCTTGCCGTTGTAGGAGACGAGGTCCTGGAGGGTGAACCCGTCGTGGCAGGTGACGAAGTTGATCGAGGCGGCCGGGCGGCGGCTGTCGTCCTGGTAGAGGTCGCTGGAGCCGGTCAGCCGGGAGGCGAACTCCGGGAGCGAGGCCGGCTCGCCCCGCCACAGGTCGCGGATCGTGTCGCGGTACATGCCGTTCCACTCGGTCCACCGGGCGGGGAAGTTGCCCACCTGGTAGCCCCCGGGGCCGACGTCCCACGGCTCGGCGATCAGCTTGACCTGTGACAGCACCGGGTCCTGCTGGACCAGGTCGAAGAAGGCGCTCAGCCGGTCGACCTCGTGCAGCTCCCGGGCCAGCGTCGCCGCCAGGTCGAACCGGAAGCCGTCCACGTGCATCTCGATGACCCAGTAGCGGAGCGAGTCCATGATCATCTGGAGCACGTGCGGGGAGCGCATGAACAGGCTGTTGCCGGTCCCGGTGGTGTCCATGTAGTAGCGCTCGTCGTTCTCGACCAGCCGGTAGTAGTTGGGGTTGTCGATGCCCCGCATGCTCAGCGTGGGGCCCAGGTGGTTGCCCTCGGCGGTGTGGTTGTAGACCACGTCGAGGATGACCTCGATGCCCGCCTCATGCAGCGCCTTGACCATCGCCTTGAACTCCAGGACCTGCCCGCCGCGCTGGCCGGTGCTGGAGTAGGCGTTGTGCGGGGCGAAGAAGGCGATGCTGTTGTAGCCCCAGTAGTTCGTCAGCCCCCGCTCGGCGAGCACGTGGTCGGTGACGAACTGGTGCACCGGCATGAGCTCGATCGCCGTCACCCCGAGCGCGGTCAGGTGGTCGATGATCTCCGGGTGCCCGATGGCCGCGTAGGTGCCGCGGATCCGCTCGGGGATCTTCGGATGGTTGATCGTCAGGCCCTTGACGTGCGCCTCGTAGATCACCGTGTCGTGGTACGGCCGGGCGGGCGGCCGGTCGTGTCCCCATCCGAAGAACGGATTGATGACGATCGAGCGCGGGACGAACTCCGCCGAGTCGATGTCGTTACGGCTGTCCGGCTGCCCGAAGCGGTAGCCGTAGGCCGCCTCGTCCCACTTCACGTCGCCCTCGACCGCCTTGGCGTAGGGGTCGAGCAGGAGCTTGGCGGGGTTGCACCGCAGCCCGCGCGCCGGGTCGTAGGGGCCGTGCACCCGGTAGCCGTAGCGCTGCCCGGGGCCGATGCCGGGCAGGTAACCGTGCCAGACGTATCCTTCGCACTCGGTGAACGGGACCCTGGTCTCCTGGTTGTCGTCGTCGAACAAGCACAGTTCGACCCGTTCCGCGGCCTCCGTGAAGAGTGCGAAGTTGGTCCCCGCGCCGTCGTAGGTGGCCCCCAGGGGATAAGGGTCACCCGGCCAGATCTCGATCATTACACCGCCCTTCAGCGGTGAGAAGACATGCCCAATGCTGCCCTAGCCATGCGTGCTTTCCCACCCTCAACACGGCGAGCTCCGTCCCCGTTCTCCTTAGGGAAGGTCAAGGATCCTCCGGCCGGCCCATGAAAGGTTCAGGACGTGCGTGACCGGCTCCCCGGGGCGGGCTCACCGGGCGTGTCCGGTGCGGGGCCGCACCCCCGGGCTCACCGGGGGGCCGCCTCCTGGGCGGGGAGCCGGGCCCGCAGATCCCGGAGCGCCGGCCCGTACACCTCCACCCCGGCGCGGCGGACGAAGTCCTCCGCCGCGCGCAGATGCGCCCCGGCCCGCTCGCGGTCGCCGTCCAGCAGGGCCAGCCGCGCCAGGCACAGGTCGGTCACCGACCAGCCCAGCAGGCGGCCCGCATTCGGAGCCAGCCGGCCGTACAGGGCCCGCCCGGCGGCCACGTCGCCGAGCGCCGCGCAGAGCTCGCTGACCGCGTCCGGCACGAACCGGTAGGCCAGGTCGGGCTCGATCGGGGCGAAGCCGTCGCGGGAGATCTCGGCGAAGACCACGCGCGCCTCGTCGGCCCGGCCCAGGTCGATCAGGGCCAGGCAGCGCAGGATCTGCCAAGGCCGCTGGCCGGGACGCTGAGCGAGCGTCCTGTCGGCCAACGTGAGCGCCTCGCCGGCCGCGCCCCGCGCTCTCAGGGCGAGGAAGCGGAGCACCCCACTGCGCAGATCCGCGTCGCCCCTGCCCATGGACCCCCGTCCCAGGGCTCCCTCCGGATGTGCCGCGCCGGACTCCTCCGCCGCGGCGAGGGCGTCGGCGAAACGCCCGCCCAGGTAGGCGAGGACCGCGCTCTGCCAGGCGGTCAGGCTGACCATCGAGGGGAGCCGGAGCCGATCGGCGGTCTCCCTGAGCCAGGACAGCAGCTCGACGGCCTCGTCGGCCCGCCCCTGGGCGCTCAGCTCCATGTACTCGGCCTCGCGTCCGATCCACTCGACGGTCAGGTCACCGGTGCGCAGACCGATCTCCAGGAGCTCGTCGATGACCGCCCGCGCGCCGTCGTGGTCGTGGTCGTGCCTGAGCACCATCTCCAGGACGATCAGCGCGTTGGACAGCGCCCGATCGTCGCCGGTACGGCGGGCCAGCCGTACCGCCTCGCGCGCCATCGCGACGCTGTGCTCGACGGGACGGACCGCGGAGCCGGTCATCGCGGCGGCGGCGAGCAGCCGGGCCCGCCACGGCGAGCCCTCGGCCAGCCCGGAGGCGAGGACCCGGTCGATGCGCTCGACGAGCCGGTCGATGCCGGTGATCTCCTCGTACATGGCCAGGTGGATGGGGTCGGAGAAGCCCAGCACCGCCCGGGCCAGCCGGTTGTCGTCGCCGAGCCCCTCGGCGATCTCCGCGGCGGCCTCCAGGGAGGCGTGGGCCGCGATGCTCATGCCCGCCGCCGCCTGCGCCTCGGCCAGGTCGATCAGCAGGTCGCAGCGGAGCGCGTCGTCGGACCGGGGGAGCCGGTCGATCATCGAGATCGCCTGCTCCAGGTTCTCCACCGCGTCCTCGTGGGCGAACTGCGCCATCGCCTGGGCCGCCGCGCGCCGGGTGTAACCGATGGCCTTGCCCGCCATCCGAGGGGTCAGCAGGCCCTCGCGGTAGTGGTGGGCGATCTCGGTGAGACGGGTCCCGCTCCGCTCCTCCACCACCTCGGCGATCCGCGCGTGCAGCCGCCGGCGACGCAGCGGCGGTAGCCCCTCGCGGAGCACGTCGCGGACGATGTCGTGGACGAACCGGCAGGTCAGACCGTCGCCTTCGATCAGCAGCCGGGCCCGGACCGCGGCGTCGACGATGTCGAGCACCCGCTCCTCGGGCAGCTCCACCACCCGGAGCAGGGTGTCGGTCGCCGCGTCCCGGCCGAGCAGGGCCGCGACGGTCAGCACCTCCTCGGTGTCCGGCGGCAGGCCGGCCATCCGGCCGCGCACGACGTCGGACAGGGCCTGCGGGGTCTCCCCCAGTTGCAGGACCTCCCCCAGGAAGAACGGGTTGCCCGCGGTCAGCCGGTCCATCTCCCCGGCCCGGTCCGGATCGGCGCCGGCCCGGCCGAGATACTCGCGGATCTCCTCCTCGCCGAGCCCCCGCAGCAGGAGCCGCCGCACGTGCGGCAGCCGTACCAGCGCGCCGAGGGCGTGCTCCAGCGCCCCGCCGGGGGGCACGTCGGTGTCGCGGTAGGTGGCCACCACGGTCAGCTCCGGGCAGAGCCGGGTGGAGGCGAGGAACTCCAGCAGCCGCAGCGACGACGCGTCGGCCCACTGGAGGTCGTCGAGGACGACCATGAGCCGGCCGTGTTCGTTCAGCAGCCGGGCGAACGCCTCGTAGAACTGGAACTGCCCGACCGCGGCGAGCTGGGTCAGCTCACCGTCCTTGCCGACCAGCTCCTGTACGGCCTGCGTCCACGGCCAGAAGGGCGGCGTGCCGCTGCCGTCCCAGCAGCGGCCCCACACCACCCGGCGGCCCCGGGAGCGGGCGGTCTCGGCGGCGTGTTCGGCCAGGCTGGTCTTGCCGATCCCCGGTTCCCCGGCCAGCAGCACCACCTGGTGCCCCTCGCCCGCGACCGCCAGGTCCAGTGCCTCGGCCTCGGCGTCCCGGCCGACCAGCCGGGCGCGCCGGCGCGCCGCCGTCCGGACCCGGGGTGTGAGGGCGGGGTCCTGGGCGAGGATGCGCCGCTCCATCTCCCGCGACCGGGGGTCGGGGTCCAGCCCCAGGTCCTCCACCAGGAGCCTGCGCCCCTCGGCGAGCACGGCCAGCGCGTCGGCCTGCCGCCCGGCCTGGTAGAGGGCGTGGGCGCCGAGCACGCGGAGCCGTTCCCTGAACGGGTGGGCGGCGACCAGCTGGGACAGTGCGCCGGTCAGCGTGGCCCCCAGGCCGAGTGCGAGGTCGGCCTCGGCCAGGTCCTCCTCCAGCGCCAGCCGGAACTCGGCCAGGTGGGCGATCTCCTCGGCGGCCCAGGCGGCGCCCGCGAAGTCGGCGAGCGGCTCCCCGCGCCATTCCTCCAGCGCCAGCCGGAACTGCCGGCCGGCGGCCTCGTGCTCGCCGCCGGCGCTCATGCGCCTGCCCTCGGCCGCCCGCTCACGGGCCCTGGCCAGGTCGAGCGCGGTCTCGGGGATGTCGAGGGCGTAGCCGCCGGGCCTGCTGACCAGGACGGCGGGGGGCACGTCCCGCCGCCTGCCGGGCTCGAAGACACGGCGGAGCTTGGAGATGTACGCCTGGACGGTGTTGACCGCGCCGGGCGGCGGCCCGTCCTCCCAGAGCGCGTCGATCAGCCGGTGCGGTCCGACCGGACGGGGGGCGGCGAGCATGCACATGGCCAGCACCGCCCGCTGCTGGTAGGGCCCGATGTCCAACGGCATCCCGTCGTCGGCGACCACACCGACCGGTCCCAGCACACGAAAGTCCATCCGGCCACCTCGCTCGCAAACTCGGCCGATAGTACCTTTCGCACCGCACCGGCATGCCCGGCCGCCTGATGCCCGCCGTCCCACCCCCGACCGTCATGTACCCCCGACCGCCCCGTGCCCGACCGCCACGCACCTCCGACCGTCACGCACCCCCGACCTGAAGCCGGTCGATCCGCCCGGTGCCGTCGCAGAGCGAACACTGCTCGTGCCCGCCGGTCGTGCCCTCGCCCCGGCACAGCCCGCACCTCAGCAGGGCACCGAACCGGGGGTCGCGGTAGGTGTGCCGGAACAACCTGCCGCGGTCGATCTGCCATTCCTGCACCCAGGCGAACGCGTCCACCTCCGCGAAGATCGAGACGTCCAGCGCCCGCAGGCAGATGATCAGTAAGCTGCCCGCACCGATCCGGGGACCGCCGCGGAATCCGATGTCGTGCTTCAAGGACCGTCACCTCCTTGAAGGTTCACCCCAGTGGGGCCTCGCTCCTGTTTTACCCTGGTCTGTGCCATAGAAGACTGCCATTGGCAATTACCACAGGAATGTACCTCTGGTGGTTACCTTCTGGGATTGCCAGACGATACTGCCGTTTGACTGTTACCATCGCCACGGCCTGGGAAGGCTTCCATGAGCGAGGCGGCAGCCGCCCTGCACCGTCGGGGAGGAAGAGGTGAGCGCCGATGGCCGGCACCAACCCCACCCTGCGCCGCCGACAGCTCGCCAGCCGCCTGCGCGAGCTCCGCGAACAGGCCGGCAGGAGCATCAAAGAGGCCGCCGAACAGCTCGAATGCTCACCGGCGAAGATCAGCCGGATCGAGACCGCCCAGCGCGGCGCGCTGCCCCGGGACGTGCGTGACCTGTGCCTGTTCTACGGGATGACCGACCAGGCGCAGATCGACGCCCTGATGTCCCTGGCCCGGGAGGCCAAGCAGCAGGTGTGGTGGCAGGAGACGGAGGACGTCGACTTCCGCCCCTTCCTCGGCCTGGAGATCGACGCCACGGCGATCTCGGAGTATGAGACGACGACCGTCCCCGGCCTTCTCCAGACCGAGGACTACGCCCGCGCGGTCATCAAGGGATATCTGCCGGGAATGGCGCAGGACGTTCTGGAAGAGCGGGTCGCCTACCGGCTCAGGCGCCAAGAACGCCTGCACGGGCCCCATCCGCCGAAATACTGGGTGCTTCTCGACGAATCCGTGCTGCACCGCCATGTGGGCGGGGTCGAGGTCATGAGGAAGCAGCTGGAGCACCTCGGAAAGGCCGCCGAGCTGTCCCACGTGACGATCCAGGTGATCCCCTTCACCGTCGGCGCGCACATGGGATTCGACAGTGCTTTCATTTTATTGGAGTTTTCCGATCCCACAATCGGCGACACCGTGTATCTCGACACCCTCATGGGTAGCTTCTACCTGGAGAAAGCCAGAGAGCTCGAACGTTTCAGAGAAACGCTCAACCATCTTCGCGCAGTGGCCCTGAGCCCACAGGAGTCAGCCGTCCACATCGCGAGGGCATACGATAGGTTCGCTGCCTGACCGGCGCATTCCGTCATCCGACCGACAATCCCAACGAATTCTCATGGAGAGACGATGACGTCTTCCAAAACCACTGAGCCCGCCACCCTCCAGTGGCAGGTCTCAAGCCGGTGCAACAACGGCTCCTGCGTGGAAATCGCCCGGCTTCCCGACGGGGGCGTGGGCATGCGCGACAGCAAGA
>NZ_JBSFPS010000072.1:0-37638 GCF_053588315.1 Streptosporangium sp. NPDC003464
AGCACGCTGGGGCCGTGGTAGTTCTTCCAGACGCCCTCGATGGTCAGCAGGCTCATGGGTTCTCCTCACCCGGCGGGCCGCCGGGCCGTGGGTCGGGGCCGCCGGGCCCGCCGGGCCGCCCGCCGCGCGCGTTCACTGGCCCCGCCGCCGCTGCGACCGGGCCGCCAGATAGTCGGTGAAGCGGGCCATGGGGATGGTGAGCAGGATGAACAGCAGCGCCGCGACCAGGTAGGGCGTGTAGTTGAAGGTGCTGGCGGCGTGGATCTGTGCCTGGCGCAGGGCCTCCAGCGGGCCGATGGTGGCCACCAGCGCGGTGTCCTTCTGCAGCGAGACGAAGTCGTTGAGCAGCGGCGGCACGACCCGGCGCGCGGCCTGCGGCACTACCACGTAACGCATGGTCTTGCCGTGGTTGAGGCCGAGGGACCGGGCGGCCGCCCACTGGCTCGGGTGCACCGAGTCGATGCCCGCCCGGAACACCTCGGCCACGTACGCCCCGTAGGACAGCGTGAGCGCGATGACGCCCAGCGTCGCCAGATCCGTCGGCACGCCCTGCAGGCCGAGCGCGGGCAGGCCGAAGCCGACGAGGTAGATGACCAGGATCGTGGGCACGCCGCGGAAGATGTCGGTGTAGGCCACCGCGAGCGCGCGCAGCGGGAAGAACACCGGCGCCGTGAGGTTGCGGGCCAGCGCGACCAGCAGACCCAGGATCAGGATCAGCGGCTCGGCGATCAGGAAGATCTTGACGTTGAGCAGGAACCCGCTCAGCACGTCCGGCAGCGCCTTGGCGAACTGCTCGGGGTTGAAGAACGTCTCCTGGACCCGGGGCCAGCCGGGCGAGTTGGTGAACCCCCAGACGAGCAGGACGATCAGCAGGATGGTCGAGGCGGTCGCGATCGAGCTCGACCGGATGGACCTGTTCCTGCGGAGCCGCTCCCGCTCCACCTGCCGCCCGCTCTTCACCCAGCCGGCCCGGGTCACCGTCACAGGATCACCGTTCTCCTCGGTGGGAGCCGTCACGCGATCACCGCTCTCCGGCGGGGGCGGCGCCCCGGACGGGCAGACCGCCCAGGACGGGCAGGCCGTCGCGGCCGCGCAGGCCGTTCCGGGCCGGCGGGGCGACCGGCGCCGGCCTCGGACCGGCACCGGGGATGCGCGTCCGGCTCACTTCAGCTCCGGGGCGCCCGCGGCCGAGCCGAGCCACTCGGTCTCGATCTTGGCCAGCTCACCGGAGGAGGTCAGCTTGTCGATCGCCTCGTTCACGCAGCCCACCAGCGGGCTCCCCTTCTCGAAGACCGCGCCGAAGACCTCGGGCGTGCCGGAGGTGGCGCCGAACTGGCCGACGATCTTGGAGTTCTCGACCTGGGCGGCGGTCACGTAGAAGGCGGTGGGCAGGTCCACCACCACCGCGTCGACCTGCTTGTTCTTCAGCGCGTTCACCGCGTCGATCTGCTCGTTGTAGACGTTCGGCTCGGCCGCCGGCTTGATGACGTCCTTGACCGCCTGCAGGGAGGTGGTGCCGACCTGCACGCCGATCTTGGCGTCCTTGAGGGCGGCCAGGTCCGTCGCGGAGGCCACCTTGGAGCCGTCCAGCGCGACCACGGCCTGCTTGACCGTGTAGTAGCCCTTGCTGAAGTCGACGACCTTGGCCCGGTCGGGGGTCACCGAGACCTGGTTGAGGTCGAAGTCGAACTGCTTGGCGCCGGGGGCGAAGGCGGAGTCGAACTTCACCGTGGCCCAGGTCACCTCGCCGGTGTCGAAGCCGAGCTGCTTGGCGACGGCGTGGGCCACCGCGCTCTCGAAGCCCTTGCCGTTGGCCGGGTCGTCGTCCTTGAACCAGGGCTCGTAGGCGGGCTTGTCGGTGCCGATGGTCAGCTTGCCCGGGGTCTTCAGCGTGAGCTGGTCCTTGGCGCAGGTGGCCGGGGCGGACGGACTCGCCTTGGCCGTCGTTTCCGAAGCCGGCGCACATGCCACGGCGGCCACCGCGAGGGCGCCGAGCGCAAGCAGCATCGAAGGACGAACCATGACAAACCTCCAAAATCAAGCAACGACTCACGAATTCTACGGACGCATGGTGACCCCGAGTGACGCAGTCTCGCTATCCGGATGCCCGTCATCTCTCCATACGGAGACCCTCCCATACGGGAAGGGCCCTTCCCTGCACGGAAAGGGCCCTCCCCGAGCGGGAAGGGCCCTCCTCACGCATGGCCGGTCAGGCCGCGACGACCTCGATGTCGAGGGACGCGGAGACCTCCGGGTGCAGCTTGACGCTGACCCGGTGGGAGCCGAGGCTCTTGATCGCGGGAGCGATCTCGATGCGGCGGCGGTCGAGCAGCGGGCCGCCGGCGGCCTTGACCGCCTCGGCGACGTCGCCCGTGGTGATGGAGCCGAAGAGCCGGCCGGACTCGCCGGCCTTCGTCTTCAGGACCACCTTCAGGGCCTTGAGCTGGCCGGCGACCTCCTGGGCGGTGCCCAGGTCGCGGATCTCGCGGGCGTCGCGGGCCTTCTTGATCGAGGCGATCTGCTTCTCGCCGCCGCGCGTCCACAGGATCGCGAAGCCGCGGGGGAGCAGGTAGTTACGGCCGTAGCCGCTCTTGACCTCGACGATGTCGCCGGGGGCGCCGAGGCCGGAGACCTCACTGGTGAGAATGAGCTTCATCTGTCCGGACCTCCTTAGCGCGCGGTGCTCATGTACGGCAGGAGCGCCATCTCACGAGCGTTCTTGATAGCGGTCGCCACGTCACGCTGGTGCTGGGTGCAGTTGCCCGTCACCCGGCGGGCACGGATCTTGCCGCGGTCGGAGATGAACTTCCGGAGCAGCGCCGTGTCCTTGTAGTCGACGTAGGAGATCTTGTCATGGCAGAACAGGCAAACCTTCTTCTTAGGCTTGCGCAGTGCCGGCTTGGCCATCGTGGTGCTCCTTTCAGAGCCCCGCCGTGCGGCGGGAATGGTCGCTGCGGATATGGACTGGGTTTCAGGATGCGGTCTCCGGCCGCCCGGACAGGACGGCCGCCCGACCTGGAGGGCTCGACTCAGAAGGGCGGTTCGTCGCTGAAGTCGCCGCCGCCGAAGTTGCCGCCGCCCTGCTGCTGGCCGCCGCCGAAGCCGCCGCCACCGCCGCCGCCGTAGTTGTTACCACCGCCGCCGTAGCCGCCCCCCTGGGGGGCGGCGGGCGCCGCGGAGGCCCACGGGTCGTTGGCGGGACCGCCGCCGAAGCCGCCGCCACCGCCACCGCCCTGACGGGCGGTCTTGTTGACCTTGGCGGTCGCGTTACGCAGGGAGGGGCCGACCTCGTCGACCTCGACCTCGTAGACCGTGCGCTTCTCGCCTTCCTTGGTCTCGTAAGACCGCTGGCGCAGCCGTCCCTGAACGATGACCCGCATGCCGCGCTGGAGGCTCTCGGCGACGTTCTCCGCCGCCTGCCGCCACACGTTGCAGGTCAGGAACAGGCCTTCGCCGTCCTTCCACTCGTTGGTCGTCTTGTCGAGGAACCGGGGAGTGGATGCGATGCGGAACCGGGCCACAGCCTGCCCCGTCGGGGTGAACCGCAGCTCCGGGTCGTCGACGAGATTGCCGACGATGGTGATCGTGGTGTCGCCTGCTGCCATGGCTAGCGCTGCCCTTCCTGCGGCCTTAGCTGGTTATCGGCTCAGAGTACGGCTGCCGCCCGACAAAATGCCGGGGATTAGTGCACGTCCGGACGCAGGACCTTGGTGCGCAGGATGCCCTCGTTGAGGTTCATCTGCCGGTCGAGCTCCTTGACCGTGGCGGGCTCAGCGGTCAGGTCGATGACGGCGTAGATGCCCTCGGGCTTCTTGGCGATGTCGTAGGACAGCCGCCGACGGCCCCACACGTCGACCTTCTCCACGGTGCCGCCGTCATTGCGGACGACCGTGAGGAACTGGTCGAGGGAAGGGGCCACCGTACGCTCATCGAGCGAAGGGTCGAGAATGACCATCACTTCGTAACGACGCATGCTGGCTTCCAACCTCCTCTGGACTCTTGCGGTCACGACACCGTGCCGTGACAGGAGGACGCTGACGTCTTCACCCCGGACGCCCATTTCGGCGGCCGTGGTGGAGGGCGGGCGATGACACGCCCCATGCAACGTAGCCGTGCCAGCCTACCAGTCTGTCAAGGGTTGGACGGCCGCCGCGCCGGGCACCTCCCTACCATGGGGAGAGGGGGTGGTGAGCCATGCCTCACGTGTTCCGTTCCACCGAGGGCCGGCCGTCCCGGTTCAGGCTGAACAGCGACGGGCGACGGCACCCCGTCGAGAACGTCCTGAGCGTCGTGACGCTCGCCTGCGGGCTGATCGCCTTCCTGAGTGCCTTCGTCCCCAGCGCCCACGCGGTCGGGGCGTGGCTGGGGACGGTGGGGTTCTTCGGAGGTCTCTACTCGCAGTACGTCTCGGCCACGACGGCCGAGCGTGCACTGAACATCGTCGGCATCGTGGCCTCGTTCGTGGGCGTGGCCCTCGGCATCTACCACGGTGGTTTCTACCCGTAGGGTCCCCGCCCGGCGGCCACGCCCGTCCGGCCCGTACGGCTAGCCGCCCAGCCGCAGGTCAACGCCGAGCAGGACGAGGAACCAGAGGAAGACCGCCAGCAACGCCTCGGCGACGTCCTTCAGGAGCTTGGGGGTGATGTAGTCGTAGACCCAGGCCACGTAGAGGCCGACCAGGATGTAGATCAGGCCGATCAGGCTGATCCCTCTTCTGTAGTAAGCCACTTCGACTCCTTGCGTTCGGCCCGCGCGAGGGGGGGGAGCGGGCATCGGGGCGCGCCGTGCGACTTCCCGTGAACAGCCCCTCGAAACGGGTTACGCTCGAACACATGCCGCGTATCGGAGCCCATGTCGACCAGGACGACCCACTCGCCCACGCCAGGGCACGCGACGCCGAGGTCGTGCAGTTCTTTCTCGGTGATCCACAGAGCTGGAAGGGCCCGGTCGTCGGCGACAAGGCCCGGGAGATCAAGGATTCCGACGTGGACGTCTACGTCCACGCCCCCTACGTGATCAACGTGGCGACCCTCAACAACCGGATCCGCATCCCCAGCCGCAAGCTGCTGAGCGCCCACCTCGCCGCGGCGGCCGAGGTCGGCGCCAAGGGCCTGATCGTCCACGGCGGCCACGTCAACGCCGGCGACGACCCGCAGAAGGGCTTCGACAACTGGCGCAAGGTCTTCGAGCGCCTGGCGGAGCACGAGGTCCCGGTGCTCATCGAGAACACCGCGGGCGGCGACAACGCGATGGCCCGCAGACTGGAGCGGATCGCCCGGCTGTGGGAGGCCCTCGACGGCTTCGACGTGGGCTTCTGCCTGGACACCTGCCACGCCCACGCGGGCGGCGAGGACCTGACCGACGTGGTCGAGCGGATCATGGCGATCACCGGCCGGATCGACCTGATCCACTGCAACGACTCGCGCGACGCCGCGGGCTCCGGCGCCGACCGGCACGCCAACCTCGGCGCGGGTCAGATCGACACCGAGGCCATCCTCACGGTGTGCCGGAGCGCGGGCGCGCCGATCGTGGTGGAGACACCGGCCGCCGGCCAGGCCGAGGACATCGCCCTCCTCAGGAAGCGCATTTGATCCACAGCCTGTGGATAACTTTTCTGGATTACTCCGCGCCAAGGGTGGGTAAGGAAAGTCACCCCACCCAGGCGCCGTCCATGAAAGTCAGCGTGTTGAGCACCATCAGCGGGCCGACCACCAGCGCGTAGCCGAGGATCACCCACCGTCTCCAGCGCGCGCCCGGGGTGCCGGCCCGCGCGATGAGCAGGAAGAGCGGCCACCACAGCAGCGCCGAGCGCGGGATCGACAGGTAGTAGGCGGAGCAGACCAGGGCGCCGACCTGGAGCCCCACATAGATGAACTCGCTCCACCGCCGCAGGTAGAGCAGGACCAGCACGAGCCCGACCCCGACGACCGCCCCGGCTATCTCCAGCCGGAACGCCCAGGCGAACCGTCCCTCTCCCATGGCCGAGTTCCACGTCGTGATCAGCGACTCCCACGGCCACACCATGTGCCGTCCCCACCCGGCCTCCTGGGCGTGCTTCCACGCCATCCAGTCACCGCTGCGGCTGTAGTGGTAGGCGGAGTAGAGCACCAGCGGCACGAACGGCAGCACCAGCAGCCACGCCTGCCGTACGGCCTGCCGCCTGGTGAAGAACTCCACGATCAGTGCGAGGGCCAGGAACAGTCCGGTGATCCGCATGCAGGAGGCGCCCGCCGCGAGGCCGGCGGCCAGCGGCCAGCGGCCCTGACGCGCCGCCAGCCAGGCCGGGATCGCGAAGGCCAGGAACAGGGCCTCGCTGTAGCCGGTGAACAGGAACACCGACATCGGCCAGAGCAGCAGCGCCAGCACCGCGCGCCATCCGGCGCCCGGCGGCCCCTCGAACTCGGCGAGCCTGGCCAGCGCCACCGTCGCGACGGCGCCGGCCACGAAGGAGATCAGCAGCCCGGCGAGCGTCCAGTCGCCCACGACCGCGTGCACCGCGCGGAGCGTCAACGGCATCCCCGGGAAGAACGCGGGCAGCCCCTTGTCCGGCTCGGCGGCGGGGTCGCCGCCGTAGCCGTGCTCGGCGATGGTGATGAGGAGCGCGGTGTCCCAGTGCTTCCAGCGGTCCAGGAACGGCGCAACGGCTTCTCCCCCCGACATCGCCCCGGCCCCCACGACGGCGAGGACGACGATTCCCAGCCGGGAGCTCAGCCAGAGCATGAGTGCCTCCGTCGCGGTGTCGCGCGGAGACTCGCGGGGGGTGATCATATGCTGGAATTGTGGTGGATCAGGATGCTCTACGGCCAGCCGGAAATGTCATGAAATTGACCACCACTGACCGGTCGCCGCGGGACAGCGGCCACCGGGAGCCGCGGGACAGCGGCCCCCGGGGACCGGGAGAGACTACGAGAGCGCGATCCTGAACCGGTCGGGGGCCCCGTCGAAGACGCCACCGGCCTGGTCGTCGGTCCCGTCCTGCCGGATCACGTCCTTGTCCGGCCGCAGGACGTCCCGCACGACGAGACCCATCATGATCAGGATGGTGATCGCCCGGCCCCACACCGCCGTGAAGTAGGTGTCGCCGGAGATGCCCAGCGCCTCGTTGCCCGGCTGGATGCCGACCAGATAGAGCCAGATCGCGAAGAAGTACCAGCACTCGGCGACCTGCCAGAGCGCGATCGCCTTCCAGTTGGGCCGGGCCAGCACCGCGAACGGGACCAGCCAGAGCACGTACTGGGGCGACCACACCTTGTTGGTCAGCATGAACGCGGCCAGGGTGAGGAAGCACAGCTGCATCAGCCGGGGACGGGTCTTGGCCGTCACCGTGAGCACCGCGATCGCCAGGCAGAACGCCGCCAGCGACAGGACGCCCAGCGTGTCGAGCCGCTCGGCGTCGCCGAGGATCGGCCACTGCTTCTGGTTGAAGAAATACCAGATCGAGCCCCAGTCGGCCGGGCGCTCCTGGCTGAAGACGTAGAACCGCTTCCAGCCGTCGAAGGCCGTCAACATGATCGGCACGTTGACGAGGAGCCAGATCCCGGCCGCGCCGCCGACCGTCTTGAGGAACGGCATCCATTTACCGGTCCGCAGCGTCAGCAGGAACAGCGGGCCGAGGAACATCAGCGGGTAGAACTTGGTGGCGATCGCCAGGCCGAGCAGGACGCCGGCCAGCCACTGCCGCTGCTTCGCCCAGGCGAGCAGCGCGCCCAGCGCCAGGGCGTTGGCGGCCAGGTCCCAGTTGATGTAGGCGGTCAGGATCAGCGCGGGGGCCAGGGCGTACCAGAGCGCGTCCCAGCGCCGGGCCGGCCCGGCCAGCGCGGCCATCAGCAGCACGCCGACGACCAGGCAGAGCGCCATGAGGATCACGGTCAGGTCGTAGAACGCCGTCCCGGGGTCGCTCATGGGCGTGACGATCCGGCGGAAGAACTCCATGATCCCGCCGATGCCGACGGGATACTCCACCGGATGGCCGAAGTAGGGGACCTTGCCCTCGTTCAGCTTCTCGTTCCACCACAGCGGGTAGATGTCGGTGTAGCAGAAGTTCGTGAACTGCAGGGTCCCGTGGTTCCAGGCCCCGCCGAAGCGGCAGGGCCACTTCCACAGGTAGGCGAGCACCGCCCCCAGCCCCGCGAACAGGGCCAGGGGCACGTAGGGGACCGCCCGCGCGCCGAGGCCGGACACCGTGCTCCGCGCCGACTGGAGGCTGTCCATCAGGGACGCTGCCCGGACGACCGGTGCCGGGGGTCCGGCGCGACCACCGGGGGAGCGCCGCCGCCGCTGCCGATGTCGCCGCCGTCACCGATGTCGCCGCCGTCACCGTCGGGGAGACCGGTGCCGTCGCCGGAGTCACAGGTAATGTCCCCGGGCAGGCAGCCCTGGTCGTCGGGCGTGGTCGGCTGGCCGTCCTCGTCGGGGAAGCCGGTGCCGTCGCCGGAGTCACAGGTGATGTCCCCGGGCAGGCAGCCCTGATCGTCGGGCTCCGGCGTCGGGGTCGGCGTCGGGACGGGCTTGGGCGCGAGGTTCTTGTCCGTGCCGACGTTGGCGCGCGGCGGGAACTGGAGGACCTCCTTGCCCTTCATGGCCTCCGCCATGAAGGCGTGCCACACCCGGGTGGGGTAGGTGGCGCCCTGGATGTCGGCGCCCAGCGAGATCTCGCCGTTGGTCTTCTTGTCCTGCCGGTACATGCCGACGGCGGTGGACAGCTGCGGGGTGAACCCGACGAACCAGGCTTCCTTGTTCTCATCGTTGGTGCCGGTCTTGCCCGCCACCGGCCGGTCGGGCAGGGCCGCGGCCCTGCCGGTGCCGCGCGGGTCCTTGACCACCTGCTGCAGCGCGACGATGGCGTCGGCCGCGCTGTCGGGGCTGATGACCTGGGTCGGCTGGATGCTCTCCTTGATCACCTTCGTCTTGTCGCGGTCGGTGACCTCGATCACGACGTGGTTCTCGTAGTGCTTGCCCTCGTTGGCGAAGATCGAGTAGCCGCCGGCCTGCTGGACCGGGGTGACCGGGCCCGACCCGATGGTGAGCGCGAAGGCGTGCCTGGCCTGGGTCTCCTTGAGCTTCTGCTCGCTGAGGCCCGCGCCGGCCGCGATCTGGACGACCTTGTCCAGGCCGACCTCCATGCCCATCTGCACGAACGCCGTGTTGATGGACTCGGCGGTGGCCCTGATGGTGTTGACCGAGCCGCCGGGGACGTCGTGGGAGTTCTTGATGTCCTTGGTGCCCGGCGCCTTGATCGGCCCCTTGCCCGACAGGTAGCTGTTGAGGCTGTTGCCCTCCTCCAGCCAGGCGGCCAGGACGTAGGGCTTGAACGCCGACGCCGCCTGCTTCTCGGACATGAACGCGTCGTTCCACTCACGCTTGGTGAAGCTGGGGCCCCCGTAGAAGGCGACGACCCTCCCGTTGCGGGGGTCGACGGCCGCGAGCCCGGTGTGGATCTCGGAGGAGAGGCCGGAGGTGTTCTCCTCGACAGCCTTCTTGGCCGCGAGCATCAGCTTCTTGTCGAACGTCGAGTAGATCTTGTAACCGCGCTGCTCGACGTCCTCCTGGCTGATGCCCCGCTTCTCGAGCTCCCGGAGGATCTCGGTGATCATGTAGCCCTTGATGCCCTGGTAGTAGTCCTTGGTCCGCAGGGCGATCCGCTTGGGGGCCGTGGGGAACTTGGCGGGCAGCGGGCCGTACTTGCCGGGGTCGAGCTGGGCCATGCCCTTGATCACATAGTCGTAGCGCTCCTGGGTGGGGGCCAGGTTCTTGGCCTTCTCGGCCTGGTCGAAGGCGTCGGGGTTCTGGATGCGGCCGGCGAGGTAGGCGCCCATCTGCGGGGTCAGCTCACCGACGTTCTTGTTGAAGAACGCCTGCGCGGCGGCCTGGATGCCGTAGGCGCCGCGGCCGAAGTAGATGGTGTTGAGATACTGCGCGAGGATCGTGTCCTTGGACAGTTCCTTGTCCAGCTTGACCGCGACGAAGATCTCCTTGATCTTCCGCTGGATCGACCGTTCCTGGCTGAGGCCGCCGTAGTAGTTACGGGCCATCTGCTGGGTGATGGTCGAGGCGCCCTGGACCTGCTCGCCGCTCACGGTGCTCAGCAGCGATCTGGCCATGCCCTTGAAGTCGATGCCGTTGTCCTCGCGGAAGCTGCGGTTCTCCGCGGCGATCACCGCGTCCTGGACGTGCCGTGGGATCTTGTCGATCGTCACGATCGTCCGTTTGACGCCGAGGCGGGCGAGCACGCTCTTGTCGCTGTAGTAGATGACGCTGCCCTGGTCGTCGACGCTGTCCTGGGTCACCTTGGGGACGGGCGTGTTGGCGTAGGCGACCGCGATCATGCCGAAGACGCCCGCGGCGAGGACGGTGAAGCTGGCCACCACGATCTTCCAGTTGGGCAGGAAGCGCTTCCAGCCCTGGCGCCCCGGCCTGTCGTGCCCGTCATCGTCGCCGGGACCGTCTCCGTCGCCGGGACCGCGTCCGGCGGGACCCCCCGGCCCGCCGGAGCCCGCGCGCCCCTGCGGGCCCGCCGCGCCGCGCGTGCCGCGCCCGCGCCTGCCGCGCCCGCCGGTGTCACCGGGGCCGGAGCCCGCCGACCGCTCGCTCCTGGCCTGGGCGGCGAGCATGGCCTGGGTGTCCTCGAAGGCGGCCTCGGGGCGACGGCCCCCGCCCGGGTCGGTGTCGCGCCGGCGCGGCCCGGCGCCCTGCGGGTCGTATCCGGCGCCCTGCGGCATCCGGCCGGTCTCCCGGGGGTCGTACCCGGCGCCCTGCGGCGCCCGCCCGAAGTCCCGAGGGTCGGGCCCCATGCCCTGCGCCCGCCCTTGCACCTGCGTCTGCGCCTGGGACTGGTTCCAGCTCATGTCACCGGTTTGGGACGGCTGGGGCGGGGGAACTGCACGGGGAGCGGCACCTGGGTTCGAGCGACGGCGCCGCCCCTGGCGAGCCGACGCGTCCGGGCGCTGCTGGCGTCCGTCCGGCTCCGGGTCATGGCTGTTGCTGTGACTCACGCGTCCTCGTTCGGGTCATCGGGGTCTACGACGGCGTGCTGGCGGGTGAGATTACCTCCAGATCACGGAGGATCTCACCACCTTGGCTTAGTGGTAGCCGACTCCTGCGGGTGGATCTCCATTCCCGGGGACGGACGAGACCTGCGGGTGGTTCCGAGAACAACCTTGGCAGACCTCTCCCACGTGAGCGCGGGATTCCCCGTATTGGAAGGCGGTCCCGGCCATGCGGGGGCCATCGCCCGCCACCATTCGCCATGACCACATAGGCGTCACACTACGGCTTTTTACTGTTTGCTCCCAACCTCTTGGGAAAGTCGTTAATTGCAGAGATATGTTGGTTCGACGTATCCTCAAGATGTATCGGCTCGATACATCGGCGCGAGAGGTGGTGGTTTCCAGTGGCCGGTGGACGCGGTGGCGTGCTGGAGCTCGCCGTGCTCGGGTCGCTGCACGAGACCCCATTACACGGCTATGAGCTGCGCAAACGGCTCAACGCTCTGCTCGGCATGTTCCGGGCGTTCTCCTACGGTTCGCTCTACCCTTGCCTCCGGCAGCTGCTGACCGACGGGCTCATCGTGGAGGACAGCGCGTCCGACACGGCCTCTGCCCCTACGGAGAGCCCCATAACGCTCACCGGGCGTCGGTCGAAGATCGTCTACAAGCTGACCGCGGAGGGCAAGGAACGGCTCCAGGAGCTCCTCACCCAGGCAGGCCCGTCCGCCTGGGAGGACGAGAGCTTCGGGGTCCATTTCGCCTTCTTCAGGCACACCGAGGCCGAGGTCCGCCTGCGCATCCTGGAAGGACGCCGCAGCCGGCTGGAGGAGCGGCTGGACGGCGTGCGCACGGCTCTCGCCCGCACGAGGGAGCGGCTCGACAGCTACACCCTTGAGCTGCAACGTCACGGCCTGGAGTCGGTCGAACGCGAAGTGCGCTGGTTGAATGAGCTGATCGCCACCGAGCGACGCGGCTCCTCGGCCGACGAAGAGCGGCAGTCCGCACAAGGACAGTCCACACAAGAAGGAACGCTCCGGGCGCCCGCGCCCGGAGCGGATGACTCGGGGCGGCGTGCCGCCCCGGAAGACAACTGACCACTCAGAACAAGGGGAGCGAGTGCCATGGGTTCGGTGCGCGTAGCCATTGTCGGTGTAGGCAACTGTGCCACGTCGCTCGTGCAGGGCGTGCACTACTACAGGGACGCCGACCCCGGCGCCCGGGTGCCGGGCCTGATGCACGTCAAGTTCGGCGACTACCACGTCGGCGACGTCGAGTTCGTCGCGGCTTTCGACGTGGACGCCAAGAAGGTCGGGCGTGACCTGTCCGAGGCGATCGTGGCCTCGGAGAACAACACCATCAAGATCTGCGACGTGCCGCCCCTGGGCGTCACCGTGCAGCGCGGCCACACCTTCGACGGTCTCGGCGAGTTCTACCGCGACATGATCGAGGAGTCCGACGAGATCCCGGTCGACGTCGTGCAGGTCCTCAAGGACAGCAAGGTCGACGTCCTGGTCTCCTATCTGCCCGTCGGGTCGGAGGAGGCGGACCGCTTCTACGCCCAGTGCGCCCTCGACGCCAAGGTCGCCTTCGTCAACGCGCTGCCGGTGTTCATCGCCTCCGACCCGGTGTGGGCCCAGAAGTTCACCGACGCCGGTGTCCCGATCGTCGGCGACGACATCAAGTCCCAGGTCGGCGCCACCATCACGCACCGTGTGATGGCCAAGCTGTTCGAGGACCGCGGGGTCGAGCTGCTCCGCACCTACCAGCTCAACTTCGGCGGGAACATGGACTTCATGAACATGCTGGAGCGCAAGCGCCTGCAGTCCAAGAAGATCTCCAAGACCCAGTCCGTCACCTCCCAGATCCCGCACGAGATGGGCAAGGCCGACGTGCACATCGGCCCGTCGGACCACGTGCCGTGGCTCGACGACCGCAAGTGGGCCTACGTCCGCCTGGAGGGCAGGTCCTTCGGCGACACCCCGCTGAACCTGGAGTACAAGCTGGAGGTCTGGGACTCCCCCAACTCCGCCGGCATCATCATCGACGCGGTCCGCGCCGCGAAGATCGCCCTGGACCGGGGCATCGCCGGGCCGATCCTGTCGGCCTCCTCCTACTTCATGAAGTCCCCGCCGGAGCAGTATTCCGACGACGAGGCCCGCGAATACGTGGAGAAGTTCATCCGCGGCGAGGTCGAGCGCTGAGCGCCCGGCAGTGAACAGGCCCCCGCCCGTCCGGGCGGGGGCCTGTCCGCGTCTTTCGGCCGGGCCGGCGGCCGGATCTGTCGGCCGGGTCGGCGACGGTGGTCAGCGGGCGGCGGTCAGCGGGCGGCGGCGGGCAGCCCGGCCGGGTCGGCGACCGGCCAGGCGAGGGGGTCGGCGCCGAGTTCGGCCAGATGGGGGAGCTGTTCGAGGCACCACGGGGAGACGGCCAGCCGGTGGCCGAGCACCCCGTCGACGAACTCCTTCCACGGCATCCAGCGCACGTCGTCGACCTCGTCGGGGTTGGGCACCGCGTCGGACCCGACGACCACCCGGTAGACCGGGCAGAGCTCGTGCTCGACGATCCCGCTGTCCATGACCGCCCGGTAGGAGAAGCGCGGCAGCAGCAGGTCGACCCGGTCGGCCCGCAGCCCCAGCTCGTGGGCGAGCCGGCGGGTCACCGCCTCCGGCATCGGCTCGCCGGGCAGGGGGTGGCCACAGCAGCTGTTGGTCCACACCCCGGGCCAGGTGATCTTGTGCGACGCCCTGCGGGTGAGCAGCACCCGCCCCTGCCCGTCGAACACGTAGCTGGAGAAGGCGAGGTGGAGAGGGGTGTCGGGACCGTGCACCACGGCCTTGGGAGCCGTGCCGATCGCGTTGCCCTCGGGGTCGACGAGCACGACGTGTTCATGAGGCGTCACCCGATCGAGGGTACGTGACCATGCCGCTCTGTCATGTCCGATCAGCTTTAGATCACGAAAGGTGAGGAAATGTCCGTTCACGCATATCAGGGAAGTTCCTGATGTCTCCGCGGGGGCGGCCGAGCGTAGGCTGAGCGCGTGTCATTCGTATCCGATCTACGCGTGGTCCTGGAAGGTCGGGACTTCCGGCGGCTGTTCGGCACCCGCCTGGTCTCACAGTTCTCCGACGGGATCTTCCAGTTCGGCGTAACCGGATTCGCCTTCTTCAGCCCGGAGAAGAGCACCAGCGCCGTCGCGATCGCCGCCGGGCTGGCCGTGCTGTTCCTGCCCTACTCGATCCTGGGGCCCTTCGTCGGCGTGTTCATCGACCGCTGGTCCCGGCGGCAGATCCTGGTGATCGCACCGATGGTCCGCGGGGCGCTGCTGCTGGTGGCCGCGGCCCTCGTCGCCGCCGGCGCCCCCGACGGGCTCTTCTACACCGCCGCGCTCGCCGTCCTCGGGGTCAACCGCTTCTTCCTCGCCGCGCTGGGGGCCTCGCTCCCGCACGTCGTCCCGGCCGACCGGCTGATGGTGGCCAACGCGGTCACCCCCACCTCCGGCACCGTGCTGACCTTCGTCGGCGTGGGCGCGGGCTACCTGCTGCGGAAGGTCTTCGGGGCCGACCACCAGGGCACCGCGGTGCTGCTGATCGTCTCCGGCCTCGTCTTCGGGTTCAGCGCGCTCATCTCCAGGACCATGGACAGGCGGCTGCTCGGCCCGGCCTACGACCCCGACCGGCCGCAGGCCCGCGAGGCCGTGCGTCACGTGCTGACCGGCATGGCCGACGGCGTGCGGCACATCGTCCACCACCGGGCCGCCGCGGCCGCGATGGGGGCGATGGCCACCCACCGGTTCATGTACGGCATGTGCACGGCGATGCTGGTGATGCTGTCGCGCTACTACTTCGCCGACAGCGCCGAGGACGCCCTGAACGCCGCCTCCCTCGTGGTCGCCACCTCCGGGGTCGGCTACGCCCTGGCCATCCTGGTCACGCCGTGGGCCACCGAGCGCTTCGGCATCGAGCGGTGGGTGCCGGCCATGCTCGCCACCGCCGGGGTGCTGACGTTCGCCCTCTGCTTCTCCTTCCAGCAGTGGGGCTTCGCGGTCGGCGGCTTCGTGCTCGGCGTCGCCGGGCAGAGCATCAAGATCTGCGCGGACACGAGCGTCCAGCGTGACGTCGAGGACGCCTATCTGGGCCGGGCCTTCTCGATCTACGACATGCTCTTCAACGGCACCTACGTGCTGGCCGCGGCGCTGGCCGCGACGCTGCTGCCGGCCGACGGCCGGTCGATGCTGGTGCTGGGGCTCATCACCGCCGGATACGTGGGCGGCGCGGCGCTCTACCGGGTGGTCACCCCGGGCCGAGCGCCCGAGCCGCTGCCGTCATCGCCGTCGTGATCCTCTCCAGGTCGTCGCCGATCGAGTAGGGCGGCATCGTGTAGATCAGCCGGCCGAACGGGCGGAGCCAGACCCCGTGCCGCATGACGACGTCCTGGACCGCCGCGACGTCGACGGGCTCGTGGGTCTCGACGACCCCGATCGCGCCCAGCACCCGCACGTCCTTGACCCCGGGCGCCCGCGCGGCCTCCGCCAGGCCCTCGGCCAGGCCGGTCTCGATCCGCTTGACCTCCTCGCGCCACGGACGCTCCGCCAGGAGCTCCAGGGAGGCGCCGGCGACGGCGGTGGCCAGCGGGTTGCCCATGAAGGTCGGCCCGTGCATCAGCACCCCGATGCCCGCCGCCACCCGCTCGGTGCACAGCGTCGCGGCCAGCGACAGGTAGCCGCCGGTCAGCGCCTTGCCCAGGCACATGATGTCGGGCCGCACGCCGGCGTGGTCGCACCCGAACAGCTCACCGGTCCGGCCGAACCCGGTGGCGATCTCGTCGGCGATCAGCAGGACACCGTGCTCGTCGGCCAGCTCACGGAGCCGGCGCAGGTAGGCCGGATGGTAGAAGTGCATGCCGCCCGCCCCCTGGACGACCGGCTCCACGATGATCGCCGCCAGCTCGTGGGCGTGCCGGGCGACCAGCTCCGCCAGCCGGGCCGCGTAGCCCTCGTCGAACTCCGCCGGCGGCCGTTCGGCGAACACGTGCCGGGGCAGCGCGCCGGAGAACAGGTGGTGCATGCCGTTGACCGGGTCGCAGACGGCCATCGCCCCGAAGGTGTCGCCGTGGTATCCGCCCCGGACCGTGAGCAGGCGGCTCCTGCCGGTGAACTGGAAGGCCATCTTGATCGCGACCTCGACGGCCACCGAGCCGGAGTCGGCGATGAACACCTTCGGCAGCCCGGTCATGGTGGCCAGCGTGTGGGCCAGCCGTACGGCGGGCCCGTGGGTGAGCCCGCCGAACATGACGTGCGCCATGTCCTCGACCTGGTCCTTCAGCGCCTGGTTGAGCCGGGGGTGGTTGTAGCCGTGGATCGCCGCCCACCACGACGACATCCCGTCGACCAGCTCCCGGCCGTCGGCGAGCGTCAGCCGTACTCCCTCGGCCCGGGAGACCACGTGGACCGGCCCCCGGGGCGGCACGGCCGCGTAAGGATGCCAGACGTGCTCACGGTCCAGGTCCGCGAGACCGTCGGGGCGCACGGCGCCGGCCGGACCCGCGAGGCCGTCCGGGCCCACCGCGCCGTCGTGGCCCGCGCCCCTACTCAGGGAGCAGCCCGTTCTCGTGAGCCCACCCGCGCAGTGCGTCGGCGGCGGCCTCCTTGCCGATGACGCCCTTGTCCAGGCGCATGTCCAGGAGGAACTTGTAGGCGCGGCCGACGACCGGGCCCGGGGCGACGCCCAGGAGCGCCTGGATCTCGTTGCCGTCGAGCTCGGGGCGGATCTTCCCCAGCTCCTCCTCGTCGGCCAGCCGGGCGATGCGCTCCTCGAGCTGGTCGTAGGTCCGGGACAGGACCTGGGCCTTGCGCCTGTTGCGCGTGGTGCAGTCGGCGCGGGTCAGCTTGTGCAGGCGTTCGAGCAGGTGCCCGCCGTCGCGGACGTAGCGGCGCACCGCCGAGTCGGTCCACTCCCCGGTACCGTAGCCGTGGAAGCGCAGGTGGAGCTCCACCAGGCGGGAGACGTCGGCCACCACGTCCTTGGGGAACTTCAGCTCCGACATGCGCTTCTTGGCCAGCTGCGCGCCCACCACCTCGTGGTGGTGGAAGGAGACCCGCCCGCCGGGCTCGTGGCGGCGGGTCTTGGGCTTGCCCACGTCGTGCAGGAGCGCCGCCCAGCGCAGGATGCGGTCGGGGCCGCTCTCCTCCAGGTCGATCGCCTGCTCCAGCACGATCAGCGTGTGCTCGTAGACGTCCTTGTGCCGGTGGTGCTCGTCGATCTCCAGACGGAGCTTGGGCAGCTCGGGCAGGACGTGGGAGGCGAGCCCGGAGTCGACGAGGATCTTGAGCCCCTCGCGGGGGTGCTCGCCGCAGATCAGCTTGTTCAGCTCGTCGCGGATCCGCTCGGCCGAGACGATCTCGATCCGCTCGGCCATCGCGGTCATCGCGGCGAACGCCCCGGGGTCCACGGCGAAGCCGAGCTGGCTGGCGAACCTGGCGGCGCGGAGCATCCGCAGCGGGTCGTCGTCGAAGGACCGCTCGGGAGGACCGGGCGTGCGCAGCACCCTGGCGTGCAGGTCGTCGAGACCGCCGTGCGGGTCCACGAACTCGCGGGACGGCAGGCGCAGCGCCATCGCGTTGACCGCGAAGTCACGCCGGGCGAGGTCGCCCTCCAGCGTGTCGCCGTAGGCCACCTCGGGCTTGCGCGAGGCGGGGTCGTAGGACTCGCTGCGGTAGGTGGTGATCTCCAGCAGCCAGTTGCCCTTGCGCACGCCGACCGTGCCGAAGTCGATGCCGATCGTCCAGATGGAGTCGGCCCAGTCCCGGATGAGCTCCAGGACCGCCTCAGGGCGCGCGTCCGTGGTCAGGTCGAGATCGTTGCCGATCCTGCCGAGGAAGACGTCGCGGACGGAGCCGCCCACGAGGGCGATCTGGTACCCCCGGGCGGCGAACAGTTCGCCGAGCTCATCGGCCACAGGAGCGATCTTTCGGAACAGCTCGCTCATGCCGTGTCGCTGGCTCTCAGACAGATTTGAAAGGGACAAGCCGGGTAGGTCCTTCGGTTACGGAACATGTTCCCCTCTGGGGATACACCTGAAGCGATCACCAGGTTACGGTCAGTCAGGAGACCGTCGGGGGCCGTGCGTCGAGGCAAGGAGCACATACATGAAGGACGCCCTCGCGATCCACCGCTGGCTCCTCGCACACCAGGTCCACCATGAGATCGTACGCCTTCCGCGCGCGATGACATGCGTCGACGAGCTGCCGGAGCTGCTGTCCGCGAGCCCGGCGACCTGCGTGGAGGTCACAGTCTTCGAGGTCACGACCCGGATCGGCCGCGAGTCCGTCGCGGTCGTCAGCACCGTCGGATCCCCCCTCCCGCTCGGCGTGATCGGCGGCACCCTGGGCGCCCGCCGGGTCCGGCCCGCCTCGGCCTTCACCGTGAACTCCGTCACCGACTACGCCGCCGGGCTGATCTGCCCGCTGCTGCTGCCCGACGGGCTGACCGTGCTGGTCGACGAGCGGCTCACCGGGACCGCGCAGATCGTTCACACTCCCACCGGAGAGCGTCACACGGCGCTGCGGATACGCGCCGACCACCTGCTCACACTTGTCTCAGGGAAGCCCATTGACCTAGTCCATTCCCGGTCACGGAGAGAGCAGACGACCTTTCCCCTCGCTGGATAGGCCATAGCATTACGGGCGTGCGCCGTACTCGACCCATGGCCGGCATGTGATCAACAAGGCCGCGCTGCTCGCCGTGCTCACCACCACGCTGCTCTCCACAGCGGCCGTGGTGTTTCCTGCTACGGCGAACGCCCAGACGACCACGGTGAGCCGCCAGAGCCCACAGCTCGTGGTGGAGGCGATCAGCCCCGACGTGCCCCGTGAGCCGACGTCCGAGATCAAGATCTCCGGCTCCTTCACCAACCCCGGCACCGAGGCCCTCACCAACCTCCGGATCCGGATGCGCTACTCGTCCCAGCCGTTCGCCCAGCGCGCCGACATGGCGTCCTACCTGAGCGGCCAGGCGTTCCAGCCCGTCACCTGGACCCAGTCCAACGTCCCGCAGGTCGCGCCCTCGGCCAAGGTGCCGTGGGAGTTCCCCACCACGGCGCAGCAGCTGGGCCTGTCCCGGTTCGGCGTCTACCCGGTCATGGTCGAGGTGCTCGACCCGCTCGGCCAGCAGCTCGCCGTCCAGCGCACCTTCGTCACCTACCTGCCCAAGGGCACCAAGGTGCCCCGCACCAGGCTCGCCATGGTCCTGCCGATCATCGACCAGCCCCGCCGGGCCGACGACCGCATCTTCGTCAACGACGGCCTGCCGGCGTCCATGGCCGAGGGCAAGCGCCTGGGCAACCTGCTGAAGATCGCCCAGGACACCGCCTCGGCCAAGGGGCTCACCTGGGTGGTCGACCCCGCCCTGCTCGACGACGCGCGGGCGCTGAGCAAGGCGCACACGGTCCGGACCGAGGAGGCGGGCGAGAGCCACCCGGCGGACGCCACGGCCGCCAAGTGGCTCGGCGAGCTCCGCACGGCCCTCGCCGAGCCTCCGGTCGTGGCCACCCCCTACGCCGACCCCGACGTGGCCGCGCTGGCCCACAACGGCGTCGACGACATCACCTCGACCGGGATCAAGGCGGCCGGGACCGTCGCCAAGGAGATCCTCGGCCGCGACATCCGCACCGACATCAACTGGCCGGCGAACGGGCTGCTCGACTACGACGGGCTGGACCTGCTGGCCACCGGCGGCGTCCGCACCGTGCTGCTGAACGCGCCGAACCTGCCGCCGGCGATCCCGTCCGCCACCACCCCGGACGCCTCCGCGACCGTGGAGAGCGTGAGCGGCCCGGTCACCGCGCTGGTCGCCGACACGGCGCTGAGCGAGGTCATCGGCGCCGACACCTCCGTCCCCGGCGCGGCCCTGCTGAACCGCCAGCGGTTCATCGCGGAGACCGCGATGATCGGCTCCGAGCCCGTCACCACCTCCAGGACCGTGATCGGCGCCCCGCCCCGGCGCTGGAACCCGGACCCGGCCTATGTGACCGACCTGACCAAGACGGCCGCCACCCTGCCGTGGCTCGCCCCGGCCACGCTTGACGCGATCAAGAAGGGCAAGGGCGTCCCCACGGCCCGGACCGACCTGACCTACACCGACCAGGACCGGCGCAAGGAGCTCGGCAGGCCGTACGTGTCGAGTGTCAGGCGGGTGGCCGCCCGCGCCGACCTGACGTCCACGGTGACCACCGGGCAGGACGCCAACGTCTTCGACCTCGCGCTGCTCCGGCTCACCTCCTCCGCCTGGCGGGACAGGGCCGAGACCGCCACGCCGTACGTCAAGCAGGTCGGGACCGCCGTCGACGAGCGGATCGGGAAGATCTCCATCACCGGCACCGAGCAGACCCAGGTCCGCACGCTGGCCGGCAAGAACGGAGAGGTGCCGATCACCGTCCACAACGGGCTGGGCCCGGACGTCGACGGCAACGAGGTCGAGGTCAAGCTGGAGGTGACCTCCGACCAGCCCAACCTGCTGAAGATCGAGCCCTACGAGGCCCAGGACGACCCGATCGTGATCCGGGGCGGCCAGAACCGGACCATCCGCGTCCCGATGACCGCGACCACGACGACCGGCGGGCAGACCACCGTGACGGTCCAGCTCACCACCGAGGACGGCCGCAAATACGGCAGACCCGTCGAGCTGACCGTGCGGACCACCGGCTACACCGGGATCGCCCTGGTGATCGTCGGAGCGGCGCTCCTGGTGATGCTGGCAGCGGTGATCATGCGCGTCCTGCGCCGGCGGGGGACCCGCCGCGCCGCGGCGGCCCCCGTGTCGCCCCGGCGGGCGAGCGCACCGGCCGGCACCGAGTCCTGAGCACCAGCGGTTTAGCGGAGGAGAGCGGATGAGCAGGGTTCTGCGTGCGAGCGCGATCATGGCGGCGGGGACGATGGTCTCCCGCGTCACGGGTTTCGTCCGTACGGCGTTGCTCGCCGCGGCGATCAGCACCGCCTACGTGGGCGACGCCTACAACGTCGCCTACGCGATCCCGTTCATCCTGTTCGACTTCCTCATCGGCGGGATCCTGAGCAGCGTCGTCGTCCCGATGATCGTCAAACGGCAGAAGAACGACCCCGACGGCGGCCGGGCCTACGAG
Organism: Streptosporangium sp. NPDC003464; assembly: GCF_053588315.1. Taxonomy (NCBI): domain Bacteria; kingdom Bacillati; phylum Actinomycetota; class Actinomycetes; order Streptosporangiales; family Streptosporangiaceae; genus Streptosporangium; species Streptosporangium sp. NPDC003464. Next base: position 21,120 of record NZ_JBSFPS010000072.1, read on the forward strand.
CAGCGGCTGATGACGCTGGGGACCGTGGTGCTGACCCTGGTGGCGGTGCTGGCCGTGCTGCTCGCCCGCCCGCTGATCGGCCTCTACACCGAGGGCTGGAACGCCCGGAAGATCGAGGTCGCGGTCACGCTGGCCCAATACATCCTGCCGCAGATCGCCTTCTTCGGCATCGGGGCCATCGCCGGGGCGATCCTCAACACCCGCGACCGGTTCGGCGCCCCCATGTGGGCGCCGGTGCTGAACAACGTGGTGATGATCGGCGTCCTGGTGGTCTACTACCTGCTGCTCGGCGACGCGGGCGCCGACATCGACAAGGTCACCGGCGCCGACCTGGCGCTGCTCGGCCTGGGCACCACCGCCGGGATCGTGGCCCAGTGCCTGGTGCTGGTCGTCTCGCTGCACCGGGCGGGCTTCCGGTTCCGGCCCAGGTTCGACCTGCGCGACGCCGGGCTCGGCGAGATGGGCCGGACCGCGGTCTGGACCTTCGCCTACGTCGGCGTCAGCCAGATCGCCTTCCTCGTCACCACCAGGCTCTCCTCCGGCGCGGGTGAGGCGGCGCCCGGAGCGGGCAACTCCGCCTACGCCTCCGCCTTCCAGCTCTTCCAGCTCCCCTACGGGATCATCGCGGTCTCGGTGATCACCGCGATGCTGCCCCGGATGAGCCGGGCGGTGCACGACGGGCAGCTGGAGTCGGTCCGGGAGGAGTTCGCCTCCGGCGTGCGGCTGGTGTCGGCGCTGCTCGTCCCCGCCGGGCTGATGCTGATGGTGCTGGGGCCCGCGGTGACCGTGCTGATCTTCTCGTGGGGCACCATGACCATCGACTCGGCGGTCTACATCGGCAACGTGCTGCAGGTCTTCGGCCTGGCGCTGGTCCCGTTCTCGATCTTCCAGCTCCTGCTGCGCGTCTTCTACGCCTTCGGCGACACGCGCACGCCGGTCTTCATCGGCGCGGGCAACACCGTGGTGAGCATCGCGCTCAGCCTGCTCGCCTACTCCCTCCTCCCGGCGGAGTACGTGGTGATGGGCCTGGCCGCCGCGTTCGCGATCACCTACGTGGTGGGCACCGCGATCGCCTGGACCCTCGCCGCCCGCCGGGTGCGGGGCCTTCAGGGGCGCGCCGTGGCCGCCGGGCTGTCGCGGATGTACGTCGCCGCGCTCCCGGCCGCGCTGGTCGCCCTCGGCGTGCTCTGGCTCACACAGGAGCTGACCGACCTGACCCCGCTCAGCGCGGCCATCATGCTGGCCGCGGGCGGCGGTCTCGGTATGGTTCTCTACCTGGTCATCGCACACCGGATGCGTATCCCGGAAGTGAGTTCGATCGTTGGAATGGTTGCGGGCAGGGTAGGCCGGTAACCCAAAGGGTTGTCCCAAGCGTCTGACAACCAGATCACGGGCGGAACCGGCGCGGGACTACCATGGTGCGACGCGTGTGACGACATGCGGCTAATGGAAGCAGGAGGGCGTGGGCGGATCCACCCGGCATCACGTGATGTGTCCTGATGTGTCAACCCGGCATGGCGCTGTCGTGTTCTCAGTTACGGAGCGCTCATGAGTTCCCCCGCCGTCGAGCCCGGCACGAAGCTGGCAGAGCGTTTCCGCCTCGAGGACCGCGTCCACGAGTCCGGCGGGGCCACCCTGTGGAAGGCCATCGACGAGGTGCTCGCCCGGCCCGTCGCCGTGCACACGTTCGACCCCGGCTTCCCCCGCCTCAACGAGGTCGTCACGGCCGCCCGCGCCGCCAGCCGGCTGACCGACCCCAGGCTGACCCAGGTCTTCGACGCCACCGAGGACAACGGTCACTCCTACGTCGTCAGCGAATGGGTGAGCGGGGAGACCCTCACCGACATGATCACCGCTGGGCCGCTGGAGCCGGAGCGGGCCGCTGCGCTGGTGGCCGAGGCCGCCGAGGCGCTGGCCCACGCGCACGAGGCCGACCTGGCCCACCTGTGCCTGACCCCCGAGCACCTGGTGTGGACGGCCGGCAGCACGGTCAAGCTGCTGGGGGTGGGCGTCGACGCCGTCCTGGCCGACGTGACGAGCGACGACCCGGCCAGGACCGACGCCGAGGGGCTCGGCCGCCTGCTGTATGCCGGGCTGACCGGCCACTGGCCGGGCGAGGAGCAGGAGAGCGGGCTGCCCGCCGCCCCCATGGACGACGGTCACTTCTGCACGCCGCGCCAGGTCACCGCGGGCGTCCCCGGCTACCTCGACACCATCACCTGCCGGGCGATCCTGCCCGAGAGCAGGCGCGGCATCGAACCGCTGACGACGCCGGAGGCGATCGCCGAGGTCCTCGCCTCGGTGCCCCGGCCCACCCCGATGCCCATGCCGATGCCCGCGGCGGTGGCGCCGTCCCCCTCCCCGGTGACGGCCTCGCGCTCGGAGGGCGTCGAGACCCCGTCGCCCCCGCGTCCCAGCCCGCCCACCCCCCTGCCGCAGCACCACTACCAGCAGCCGCGGCCGGCGGGCGGCGGAATGGTCAACAAGGTCGTCATGACCATGGTCGTGCTGCTGGTGATGGTGGCCGTCGGCCTGGGCGCCTGGACGCTCGGCCGCAGCATCGGCAACGCCGGCACCCCGGTCGCGGAGGGGACCGCCACGCCCACGCCGACCGCGAAGGCCGCCACCCGCGAGGTGAGGCCCGCCGCCGCCACCGGCTTCGACCCGCTGGGCACCGACGGCGCCGAGCGGCCCGAGCTCGCCCTCTACGCGGTGGACGGCAAGCCCTCCACCGACTGGCACTCCGAGTCCTACAACTCCGAGGACTTCGGCCGGTTGAAGGACGGCGTCGGACTGATGCTCACCCTGGACCAGAGCATGCCGGTGAAGCAGGTGTCGGTCGACTTCGGCAGCGGTTCCGGCGGCGCCGTGGAGATCAGGGTCGGCGACTCCCAGAACCTGAAGGACATGACCGTGCTCGGCAAGTCCACCGACGCCTCGGGCAAGAAGACCTTCAGCTCCGACTCTCCGAAGAAGGGCCGCCACGTCCTGGTCTGGTTCACCAAGATGCCGACCTACCAGGGCAAGTACCGCGGCACCGTGCATGAGGTCAAGGTTCTCGCCACGAAGTGACACCAGCGCGATTTGATCGGTTTTACCCGTCTTGTTGACGATCATGGGAGATTTCGTGGCACCATCTATCACGTAGTGGTGTTCTCCCCGGACCGGCAGCAGGACTCTCCTTGTGAATTCCCCACCCGAGACCCCGCCAGCGGCGGAACAGCAGATGGCGCGGGCCACAGTGTCCGACGCCGAGCTGCTGACCCGGCACATCGCCGGGGATCCGCACGCTTTCAGTGAAATAGTCAAGCGTCATCGCGACCGCATGTGGGCGGTCGCCCTGCGTACGCTGGGCGACCCTGACGAGGCGGCCGACGCCGTACAGGACGCCTTCGTCTCGGCCTATCGCAAGGCCGACAGCTTCCGCGGCGAGGCCGCCGTCACCACGTGGCTGCACCGCATCGTGGTCAACGCCTGCCTCGACCGCATGCGCAGGAAATCCGTACGCCCGGTCGCCGACGACGAGCTCGTCGAGGCCGCCGAGCGCGACACCCCGGTGCTCGACCAGACGGCCGAGCGCGAGGTCTCCATGGAGGTCTCGGCCGCGCTCAAGCTCCTGCCCGCCGACCAGCGGGCCGCGCTGGTGCTCGTGGACATGATGGGCTACTCCGTCGAGGACGCCGCCCAGGTCCTGGAGGTGCCGAGCGGCACGGTGAAGAGCAGATGCGCCCGCGGACGCGCGAAACTCGCCCCAATTCTTGCCCACCTACGGAACCGATCCGACCTGAATCGCGTCTCATCCGCGAAGGGAGCAGAACTTCGTGACGGGTGATACGCACTACGACCTGGAGATCTTGGCCGAACTGGCCGAAGGTCTCCTCGACGCCGCCACGGCCCTGCAGGTACGCGAGCATCTCGCGGTCTGCGATCCCTGTGGCGAGAGCCTTGCCGACCTGGCAGCGGTCCGCGAGGTGCTGTCGGCGACGCCTACCCCGGCGATGCCGATGGGAGTCGCGCTCAGGATCGACCGCGCGCTGGCCGCAGAGGCCGAAAGCTTCCGTGGAGGTGGAGTGGGCCTGGTGGAAGCACCGGCCTGGGACGACATAATGCGCGACGCGCCGTGGGAGAGTGCCCCTCTCCCCGAGCCTGAACCGGAGCCGGTGACACGGCTCGGGGTCGTCGGCGACGACGGCACCATCACTCCGGCCAGGCAGCGCAGGGCCACACGCCGACGCCGGTGGGCGATGCCCGTCGCGGCGGCGGGAGTGCTGGCGGCGGTGGTCGGCGGGACCGTGGTGACGAGCGGTGTTCTCTCCGCCCCGGGCGCGGACCGTGGCGGCCCGACCGCCCAACCTCTGGCCGCCTCCGGTCAGGGCTACCAGGTGACCGACAGCAACTGGAACTACACCGACCGGGAGCTGAGAGGCTCGCTGCTCGACTACATCGGTCCGGCGCAGATCGTCGACGCCAAGGACATGAGCGCCGGCGCCAAGCTCCAGCAGTGCGTCCAGCAGGTCACCGGCAAGGTCGGGAAGTCTCCGTTCGCCGTGGACCAGGGCCTCTACAACGGTCAGGAGGCCAACATCATGGTCTTCTGGCAGAACAAGGCCAAGAACTCGGTCAGCGTCCACGTCGTGGGTCTGCAGTGTGAGGACCTGCGCAAGCCGGCCCTCGCAAGCTGGAACTAACCTCCGGTAACACCCCATCCAAGGAGAAGCCCGGTATGGATCCGTCCATGCCGGGCCTTCTCGTCTCACCCGGGAATCACCGACGCCTAGGATCTGTTGACGCCACTGGCAATGACAAAGGGAGAGGCGCAGCAGTGATGGACGTCCGGAATGTGATCATCATTGGATCGGGTCCCGCCGGCTACACGGCGGCCGTCTACTCCGCGCGTGCGGACCTCAAGCCCCTGATCTTCGAGGGATCGGTCACTGCCGGCGGCGCGCTGATGAACACCACCGAGGTGGAGAACTTCCCCGGGTTCCCCGACGGCATCATGGGCCCCGACCTCATGGACAGTATGCGCAAGCAGGCCGAGCGGTTCGGCGCCGAGCTGGTCGCCGACGACGTCGTCGAGGTCGACCTGACCGTCACTCCCAAGGTCGTCAAGACCGCCACCGACACCTACCACGCCAAGGCCGTCATCCTGGCCATGGGCTCCGGCTACCGCGAGCTGGGCGTGCCCAACGAGAAGCGGCTGTCCGGCCACGGCGTCTCCTGGTGTGCCACCTGTGACGGCTTCTTCTTCCGCGGCCAGGACATCGTGGTCGTCGGCGGCGGCGACACCGCCATGGAGGAGGCCATCTTCCTCACCCGGTTCGCCGGCTCGGTGACCGTCGTGCACCGCCGCGACGAGCTGCGCGCCAGCAAGATCATGCAGGACCGCGCGTTCGCGAACGAGAAGATCCGCTTCGTCTGGGACAGCGAGGTCGTCGACGTCCTGGGCGAGAACAAGGTCAGCGGGGTGCGCCTGCGCAACCTCAAGACCGGCGAGGAGAGCGAGCTCGCGGCCACCGGCCTGTTCATCGCGATCGGTCACGACCCCCGCACCGAGCTCGTCAAGGGCCAGGTGGAGCTCGACGACGAGGGCTACATCAAGGTCGACTCCCCCTCCACGCGCACCAACCTGGACGGTGTCTTCGCCGCCGGCGACGTCGTCGACCACACCTACCGCCAGGCCATCACCGCCGCCGGCACCGGCACCGCCGCGTCGCTGGACGCCGAGCGCTGGCTGAGCGACCACGACGACAACTGAGACCAACCGCAACCTCGGATAGGGAGAGCAGCAACCTTGGGTGCCATCAAGAGCGTGACCGACGCCAGCTTCGACGCCGACGTCCTCAAGAGCGACAAGCCTGTCATCGTTGACTTCTGGGCCGAGTGGTGCGGCCCGTGCCGCCAGGTCGCGCCGATCCTGGAGGAGATCGCCAACGAGCAGGCCGAGAAGCTGACCATCGTCAAGCTGAACGTCGACGAGAATCCGTCAACTGCCGGCAATTACGGCGTACTCCAGATTCCGACCCTGAACGTCTATAAGAACGGAGAGGTCGTGAAGCAGATCATCGGTGCGAAGCCGAAGGCCATGCTGCTCCGCGAGCTCGAGGGCATCATCTAGGCCCCCTGCGGCTGGTCGCACCCCACAGCGCACGCCGTACCACCCGCTTCCGAGCGGCACACCCACCCAGCGAAAGCCCCCTCGCCCGACGGCAGGGGGCTTCCGCGCGTCCGCGGCGGGTCCGTGGCGGGTCCGGCGGCGCGCCCCGGTACGGCGGGGCGGCCCCGCGAGGGGGTGCGGCTTGTGCCGGCCGAAGGGTGTGCGCCTTGCCCCGGCTGAGGCATGTGCGGCTTGCGCCGGCCGAAGGGTGTGCGGCTTGCCCCGGTCGGCTGAGGGCCGGCGCGAGTGGCAGGCGTGCCGTAGCGCCTCACAAGGCGGCCGTGACGCCCTCTCCGGGCGGGGGGCGCGGCCCGGGGGCGGGGCCGGGGGGAGAGACCGTCAGACGGGCCGTAGCGCCCTCTCCGGGCTCATGGAGCCCAGCAGCCTCTCCAGCGCCACCTCGACATCCTCGCGCCACGACACGGCGGTCTTGAGCTCAAGCCGGAGCCGGGGGAAGCGCAGATGCGGCCGGACCGTCTTGAACCCCACCGAGAGCAGGTAGTCGGCGGGCATCAGGCAGGCTCCCGGCTGCTCCCACTTCAGGTCGCCGAACGCCTCGATCGCCCGGACCCCGCGCCGGGTCAGGTCCTTGGCCACACCCTGGACCAGCATCCGGCCCAGACCGCCGCCGGAGAACTCCGGGACGATGTGCGCCGTCATCAGCAGCACGGCGTCGGCGCTGACCGGCGAGGTCGGGAAGGCCACCGAGCGCGGCACGTAGTGCGGCGGCGCGTAGAGCACGAACCCGGCCGCCACCCCGTCCACATAGACGATCTTGCCGCAGCTCCCCCACTCCAGCAGCGTGGAGGAGATCCAGGCCTCTTTCTCCAGCCCCGGATCGCCCACCTCGACCGCCCGGTTCCCGTTGACGGGGTCGAGCTCCCAGAAGACGCACCGGCGGCACCGGCGCGGCAGGTCATCGAGATTGTCGAGTGTGACGTTTGCCAGCCGACGCGACACCTGTTGGCCCCAATCCTGGCGAGACGAGCGCAAGCCATGGCGAAAACCGCGCGAAAACGACGTCTTCAGCTGGCATCGTAGCTCAGGGAGGGCCTCTGTTTCAGGGTCTCCCGTCCCCCCACGCAGACGACAACCGCCACTGACGTACCCTGGTTTCTCTAGCATGAGCACCATGTGCTCCACATGACCTAGGAGGTGGACCGTGCCCCAAGACTCAGATCACGGTCAGACCATCGCGCCCCAGGGGTCGCGGATCGACGCCTACGTCGATCGGTACGCCGCACGAGCTGCCGGGATGGTCGCCTCCGAGGTTCGAGCTCTTTTCGCCGTCGCGTCGAGGCCCGAGGTGGTCTCGCTGGCCGGCGGCATGCCGTACGTCACCGCGCTCCCCCTCGACACCGTGGGAGAGCTCGTCGCCGACCTGGTGGCCCGCCGCGGCCCGGTCGCGCTCCAGTACGGCTCCGGGCAGGGAGACCCACATCTGCGTGAGCAGATCTGCGACGTCATGCGCATGGAAGGGATCGAGGCCAACTCCGACGACGTCGTCGTGACGGTCGGTTCACAGCAGGCCCTCGACCTGATCACCCGGATCTTCATCGACCCCGGCGACGTCGTGCTCGCCGAGGGGCCCTCCTACGTCGGCGCCCTGGGCACCTTCGCCGCCTACCAGGCCAAGGTCGTCCACATCGCCATGGACGCCGAGGGGATCATCCCCGAGTCGCTCGCCCAGACGATCTACGCCCTGAAGACCGCGGGCAGCCCGATCAAGTTCCTCTACACGATCCCCACCTTCCAGAACCCGGCGGGGGTGACGCTCAACACGGCGCGCAGGCAGCAGGTGCTCGACATCTGCCAGCGGGCGGGCGTGCTGATCGTCGAGGACAACCCGTACGGCATGCTCGGGTTCGACGGCGAGCCCATGCGGGCGCTGCGTGCCGACAACGCCGACGGCGTCGTCTATCTCGGCTCGTTCTCCAAGACCCTGGCCCCCGGTTTCCGGGTCGGCTGGGCGCTCGCCCCGCACGCCATCCGCGACAAGCTGGTGCTGGCGATGGAGTCCGCGGTCCTGTCCCACTCCTCCTTCACCCAGCTCGCCGTCGGCCAATACCTCGCCACCCAGCCGTGGCGTGAGCAGATCAAGTCCTTCCAGGTCCTCTACCGCGAGCGCCGGGACGCCATGATCAGCTCGCTTGAGGCCCTGATGCCCGCCGACGTCACCTGGACCCGCCCCAGCGGTGGTTTCTTCGTCTGGGCCACCCTCCCGGAGGGGCTCGACTCCAAGGCGCTGCTGCCCCGCGCGGTCTCCGAACGGGTGGCCTTCGTCCCGGGCACCGGCTTCTACGCCGACGGCGGCGGCGCCCGCCACATGCGGCTGTCCTACTGCTACCCGGAGCCCGACCGCATCCGCGAAGGCGTCCGCCGCCTGGCCGGAGTGATCGAGCAGGAGCTACGGCTGCGCGACACGTTCGGCACCGGCTCCTCGCCCGACCACATCGGCGTGGACACCCCGGGGCCGGATCTCGCCTGATCCCACCCGGACACACCCCCGGGGCCAGTCCTCGCCCGACCACATCAGCGCGGACCCCCGGGGCTCTGGTCCCCAGCCCGCCCACATCAGCGCGGATCATCCTCAGGACCAGTCCTCGCCCGATTCCGCGCGGGCGCCCAGGGCCCGGATCCTCGCCCGGCACCTTCCTCGGCGGGCGCCCGCTATGACAGGCGGCCACCGACATGGGCTCCCTCGGGTGCGCGCCGGGGCGGCGAGTTGCCGTACGGTGATTTCCGGCGCCGTTGTGCGGCGATCACCCTGATCGTGGTGAGCGTCTCCCTTGGTCCGGCGCAGGCTGCGTAGAGAGGTATTTCGGGTGAGTGATCTGGGCTATGTGCTCGTCCTGGCAGGCGGACTGTCCTACGAGCGGGAGGTGTCCCTCCGCTCGGGCCGCCGGGTGAGCGAGGTGCTGCGCAACGCGGGGATCGTCGTGGAGACCCGTGACACCGACGCCTCGCTGGTGCCGTCCATCCTCGCCGATCCGCCGGACGCGGTCTTCGTCACCCTCCACGGTGGGGCGGGCGAGGACGGCGCCATCCGCTCGGTCCTCGAACTCCTCTCCGTCCCCTACGTCGGCGCCGGCCCCGACGCCTGCCGCGTGGCCTTCGACAAACCCACCGCCAAGACGGTCGTCCGCTCCGTCGGTCTGCGCACTCCCGACTCGGTGACGCTCCCCAAGGAGACCTTCCACGACCTCGGCGCCTCCACCGTGCTGACCCGCATCGTGGAACGCCTCGGGCTTCCCCTGTTCGTCAAGCCCTCCCGAGGCGGCTCCGCGCTCGGCGCGTCGACCGTCCGCACCGCCGAAGACCTTCCGGCCGCCATGGTCGGCTGCTTCGCCTACGGTGACACCGCACTGATCGAGCGCTGCGTCGAAGGCGTCGAGGTGGGCGTGGCGGTGGTCGACCTCGGCGAGGGCCCGGTGGCCCTGCCCCCCGTGGAGATCGTTCCCGACAAGGGCGTGTACGACTACGCGGCCCGTTACACCGCCGGCCACACCGAGTTCTTCGCCCCTGCCCGCCTGTCGCCCGAAGCCTTGGCCGCCTGCGCCGAGATGGCGGTGACCGCGCACACCGCCCTCGGTCTCCGTGACATCTCCCGCACCGACCTCATCGTCGACAGGGACGGCCTACCGCATTTCCTGGAGGTCAACGTCGCCCCCGGCATGACCGAGACCTCCCTGCTCCCCATGGCCGTCGAAGCCGCCGGCGACGACCTCGGCACCGTCTGCCGGGTGCTGCTGGAGCACGCCGCCGCCCGTGGCGCCGCCTGACCCCGCCGCCCCGCATCCTGACCGCCCGGCGTCCCGGACCGGCCGCCCGGCATCCCGGACCGGCCGCCCGGTACCCCTGGATGGAATCACTCCGTCCCAGAGCGGTGCCGGGCGTCCCTGTCTCACAGCCCAGGAGTCCCTACCCCAGATCTCACCCCCCGGGCGCCCCTGCCCCGGCCGGGACGGCCGCCAGGAGCGCCCGCTCCTGTCTTCGAACAGCCCTGCTCTCCGGACCCGGACAGCCCCGCACTGGACAAGCCCCGCACCGGACAGATCCTGTCGCCGGAAAGCTCCTGACGCCGCCTCGGCCGCTCCGCCCGCCATGCCGAGCCGCCCGCTCTCGGCCTCGGGCAGGGCCGTCCGCTCCAGATGACCCTCATGCCGTTCTCCCGATCCGGGGTGGCCACTGCGCCCGCACGGGTGCCGCGCCTCTCCGCCGCCTCCGGATGATCTGATCGGCGGAGCACTCCGCACCCGCTGATCGGTGGAGGAGGGGAACGGCATCCGTAGGGCGCAGGGATACAACGGCCGCAGGGGTACGGCAGCGCACAGGGATACAACGGCCGCAAGGGTATGGCAGCACACAGGGGACGACAGCACGCAGGGGTACGGCGGCGTGCCGGTTGGTCACGGGAGCCGCTCGCCTAGGCTGGCCCTGTGCTGACTCCCACCCCCTTCCCCAAGAGTTTCGCCAGCGACAACCACGCGGGCGTGCACCCCGCGGTCCTCGCCGCCGTCGTCGACGCGAACACCGGAGATGCCCCCGCCTATGGCGGAGACAGCTGGACCCGGGCCATGGAGGACGTCTTCCGTGCCGAGTTCGGCGCCGGGGCGACCGTCTACCCCATGTTCAACGGCACCGGCGCCAACGTCGTGGGGCTGGGTCTCACCCTGCGCTCCTACGATGCCGTGCTCTGCCCCGCCACGGCCCACATCAACACCAGCGAGTGCGGTGCCGCCGAACGCCTGCTCGGCGCCAAGCTGGTCCCCCTCCCCACGGAGAACGGCAAGATAACGGTTGACGGCATCCGTGGTGAGCTCTCCGCGCTGGGCAACGTGCAACGCTCCCAGCCCCGCGTCATCTCCATCTCCCAGGCGACCGAGTGCGGCACCTGCTACACCGCTGACGAGATCGCCGAGCTCGCGGAGTTCGCCCACGCGCGCGGCCTCTTCCTTCATGTGGACGGCGCTCGCCTGGCGAACGCGGCGGCCTGGCTCGACTGCTCGATGCGCGCGCTGACCACGGACGCGGGGGTGGACCTGTTCAGCTTCGGCGGCACCAAGAACGGCGCCATGGGCGCGGAGGCGCTCGTCATCCTCAATCCCGAGCTGGACGCCCCGGCGCTGTTCCTGCGCAAGCAGGGCATGCAGCTCGCCTCCAAGATGCGCTATGTCTCCGCCCAGCTGACCGCGCTCCTCACCGGTGGTCTCTGGCGCGAGAACGCGGCCCACGCCAACGCGATGGCCCACCGCCTCTCCGACGGCGTCGCCGGTCTTCCCGGCGTCTCGCTCCGCTACCCCGTCCAGTCCAATTCCGTCTTCCCGGTCCTCCCGGAGAAGGCGATCGCCGAGCTCCAGCAGCGCTATCTCTTCCATGTCTGGGACGCCGACGAGAACGTGGTGCGGTGGGTGACGTCCTTCGACACCACGGCCGAGCATGTCGACACCTTCGTCTCCGACATCCGTCTCGCCGTCCACGGAGCGAGCAGCGGCACGTGATCACCGCCTCAAGGAGCGACTGTTTCACGTGAAACAGCGGCATCGCTCTCAGGGTGGAGTTTCACGTGAAACAGAAACACGGTCCCCTGGGGCAGGGTTTCACGTGAAACAGAGAGCGCCGTTCGCTGGTCTTCTGTTTCACGTGAAACAGAAGACCAGCGCCAGAGGGTCGGGTCCCGGGAGCCATGTTCTCCACGGCGCTGTTTCACGTGAAACAGCGGCCCCGCACGGACCGGCCACGGTGGACGATCGACCGGAGACCGCAGTGCTCAGGGATGCCGCTTCAGTCGATGCCCGCGCGCACTTTCCGGACGCCACCGTTGAGAACGACGCCACCGTTGAGAACAGGGCACCGGTACGCGGAGGGTCACCGTACTCGGAGTGGGTAGGCGGCAGGGGTGGGCCGCGACCAGCCGACCGGGCTGGCCGCCTACGTCGTGGTGGAGGCGCTCGCCTCCGACGTTCTCGCACTCGGGCAGACGGTCATCGTCGACGCGGTGAACGAGCCGAGGAGGCGCGGGAGCAGTTGGCGTGGCCTGGCCCGCCGGCGGGGTGTGGCGCTGCGCTACATCGAAGTGGTCTGTCCCGACCGCGCCTTGCATCGGCGACGGCTTGAGGCCCGTCAGCGCGATATCGACGGGTCCGCCGAACCGACCTGGGCGTCGGTGGAGGCGCGACGCGCGAACTTCGACGTCTGGCGCGAGGAGCGCCTGATACTCGACTCCACCGCTTCACTGGCCGGCAACGCGCGGGTCGCCATGGCCCATCTCGGCGATGCTCGCTGAGATCCCCTGTCGAGCGCTTCGGAACGATCTCCGCAGCCGGCGGAGGCCGGCACCGCGCGCGGCGTCTCAGCTGATCCACGGAACGGGATCCAGCGGCGTCCCTGACCCCTCCCAGGCGCCTACGCCCCGGGGACGGCTCTCCCCTCCGCCTGCCGTACCGGCGCCGCATCCCCCTTGGACAAGAAGAGAGCGGACAGAAGAGGGCGGGCTCCCTGTTTCACGTGAAACAGGGAGCCCGCCCTCGAAACCTCGTCCGCGGAGGGGAGAGTCACTCCTCGGCTGTCTGCATGGAGCCCGGGGCCATGGTCCCGATGATGCGCTCCAGATCGTCGATGGTCGCGAACTCCACCACGATCCGGCCCTTGCGGCGGCCGAAGTCCACCTTCACCCGCGTCTCGAAACGGTCGGAGAGACGGTCGGCCAGGTGCCGGAGCGCGGGCTCCTCGGCCGGCTTCGCCCTCGCGGTCTTCTGCGTGGGCGCCGGGGCCGCCTTGGCATCCCCCACCGCCACGATCTCCTCGACGGCGCGGACCGACAGCAGCTCGGCCACGATCCGGTCGGCGAGCCGCTCCTGCGCCGCGGGGTCGTCCAGGGTCAGCAGAGCGCGGCCGTGCCCGGCGGTGATCGTGCCGGCCGACAGGCGGAGCTGGACCCGGGGAGGAAGGTTGAGCAGCCGGAGCGTGTTCGTCACATGGGAGCGGGAACGGCCGATGCGGGCGGCGAGCTGCTCGTGGGTCGCATCGAAGTCGTCGATCAGCTGCCGGTAGGCCGCCGCCTCCTCCAGGGGGTTGAGCTGCTCGCGCTGGAGGTTCTCGATGAGCGCGTCCAGGAGGAGCTTGTCCTCCTGGGTGCTCCGCACGATCGCCGGGATCTCCTTGAGCCCGGCGAGCTTGGAGGCGCGCCAGCGGCGCTCCCCCATGATGAGCTCGTAGCGCTCTCCGTCCACCGAGCGCACCACGACGGGCTGGAGCAGACCCACCTCGCGGATCGAGGTGGCCAGGTCCTCCAGCGCCTGATCGTCGAAGATCTCCCGGGGCTGACGGGGGTTCGGCTCGATGTCCTCGATCGGGATCTCAAGGAAGTAGGCCCCCGCGACCGGCCTGAGATCCGGGGCCGGCTGCCGCTGCGCGACCGGCTCCGGCGCGACCATCGTCGCGGTCGCCGACGGCGCCACGGTCTGCGCCGGGGGTGGGCCCGTCGGAATGAGGGCCGCCAACCCCTTGCCGCCCATCCCTCTTCTCGGCTGCTTACTCACTGCCCCTCCCACGGCTCAAGATCTGCGCCCTCGGCGTTCCCACGACGACGACAGCCGTAAGTCTGTCAACGTTCACACGGCCGCGCCACGATGTGCCATCTCGCGGGCGGCGTCCATGTAGGCCATCGCACCGCTGGAGCCCGGGTCGTAGGTCATGACCGACTGGCCGTAGCTCGGGGCCTCGGAGACCCGGACGCTCCGGGGGATCAGCGTGTTCAGCACGGTGTCACCGAAGTGGGAGCGGACCTCCTCGGCGACCTGGGAGGCGAGCCGGGTCCGCCCGTCGTACATCGTCAGCAGGATGGTGGACAGATCAAGCGCGGGGTTCAGATGGGCGCGGACGAGGTCCACGTTCCGGAGCAGCTGGCCGAGACCTTCCAGCGCGTAGTACTCACACTGGATGGGGACCAGCAGCTCGTTGGCGGCCATCAACGCGTTGACGGTCAGCAGGCCGAGCGACGGCGGGCAGTCGATGAAGACGTAGTCGAGCTCGATCTCCTTGTACGCGGCCAGCGCGCGCTGGAGGCGGGCCTCCCGGGCCACCATGGAGACCAGCTCGATCTCGGCGCCGGCCAGGTCGATCGTGGCGGGGGCGCAGTAGAGCCCGGGCATCTCCGGGACCTCCTTGACGACCTCCGCCAGGGACATGTCCTCCACCAGGACCTTGTACATGTCGGGCACGTCGCCACGGTGCTCGATGGACAGCGCCGTGGAGGCGTTGCCCTGCGGGTCGAGGTCGACCACGAGCACCCGCTGCCCGTGCATGGACAGCGCGGCCGCCAGGTTCACCGAGGTCGTGGTCTTGCCCACACCGCCCTTCTGGTTGGCGACGGTGAAGATGCGTGTCTTGGGAGGGCGGGGCCAGCCTTCCCCCCGGGTCCCCATGGAACCTCCAGGAGCCGCCGTGGTCGTCTGGGCCGATGTTTCACGTGAAACCACTGAGCTGAGTGCCTCTCGTACCAGCGGCGAGTCGCCGGGATTAAGGGGGGTCTGGGTCACGGTCGTCGTCCTTTCAACCGAGCTGGCTACGGGGGCGGGAGCCGGTGCGGGCCATCCCAGGCCAGAGGAGCGTCGATGGGGCGGGGTGACAGGACTCTTCGGCCAGCCGAGACCGCCCGCCGCGCTGACGATCGCATTCACACGGTCATTCACTGGCCTCGTACTCGCTTTACTCGGTCTGTCTACTGGCGTCGTGCCCGCTTCGATCGCGATTCACGATCCTTCCGGCGAGAGGCCTGCCGCGCTCCTTCGGGGGTCCGACCGGCGACCACTCGGATGAGAGTTGCAGGCGGCTCGACCTTACCGTGCCCGACCGATACAAGCTCGGCGGTCTGCACCCCACTGGACCGCAATTGCCCCTCGGCGTCCGCCAGCTCCTCCGCTGCCCGCTCTCCCTTCATCGCGAGAAGCTCGCCCCCTTCGCGCAACAGCGGCAGTGACCACTTCAGCAGCCGGTCGAGCGGCGCCACGGCGCGCGCGCAGGCCACGTCGAACTCGCGCTTCCCCACGAACTCCTCAGCCCGGCCGCGCAGCACCTCGACGTTGTCGAGCTTCAGCGCCTCCACGCACTCCTCCAGGAACACCGTCCGGCGCAGGAGCGGCTCCAGGAGCGTGACCTTGATGTCCGGCCGTACGATCGCCAGGACCAGGCCGGGCAGGCCGGCGCCCGAGCCGATGTCGACCAGCCGCACGTCGGCGGGGACGGCCTCGGCGACCACCGCGCAGTTGAGCAGGTGGCGGTCCCAGATGCGGGGCACCTCGCGGGGCCCGAGCAGCCCGCGCACCACCCCGGGCCCGGCCAGCAACGCCGCGAACGCCTCCGCTCTGGACCAGGCGTCGCCGGTGAACACCTCGCGCGCAACCTCGGGCGGCTCGGGGATCTGCTCGTTCACTCGACGCTCACTCTTCCTCGGGACTGTCTGGGTCAGGATTTTCTAAGGCTAACGGCCCGTCCCGTACGGGCGCACAAGGGCGGGCCGCGAAAAAGGCCGCCGTCCCCGGGGAACCGGGGACGGCGGCCAGTGTCTGTGCCTGTCTGCGTTATGCGGGCAGGACCACCACGAAACGCCGGGGCTCCTCGCCCTCGGACTCGCTCCGCAGCCCCGCCGCGGCGACCGCGTCGTGCACGATCTTGCGCTCGAACGGGGTCATCGGCTGCAGCGCCTTCGGCTCGCCGTTGCGCTTGACGTCCGCGGCGACTTTGCTGCCGAGCTCGCGCAGCTCCGTCCGGCGGCGGTCGCGGTAGCCGCCGATGTCGAGCATGAGCCGCGAGCGCTCTCCGGTCTGGCGGTGGACGGCGAGCCGGGTCAGCTCCTGGATCGCCTCCAGCACCTCGCCGTTGGGGCCCACGAGGTCGCCGCCCTTGATGTCCACGACCGACACCACGGCGCGATCGCCCTCGACGTCCATGTCGATGTCACCGTCGATGTCGGCGATGTCGAGCAGACCCTCGACGTAGTCCGCCGCGATCTCGCCTTCCTGCTCCAGCGCAGCGAGATCCGGAGCCGCCTTCACGGTCTCCTTTTCGGCCTCGGCCTCGGTCACGTCCGGCCACTCCTTCGTGCTGTCAGGTTGTCGTCAGGACTTCTTGCTACCGGTCCGCTTGCTGCGCGGCTGGCGGGTCGGCTGCTGGCGGGTCGGCTTGGGCTCCGGCGGCGCGGGCGGCGCCTCGGGCTCGGGAGCGGCCTTCTTGACCTTGCTCAGCAGGCTCGGCTTGGGCTCGGGGGTCACCATGTTGCCCTTGGCGTCGACCACCGGGGAGGGGTTGCGGCTGTAGAACCAGTGCTGCTGCCCGAGGGTCCAGAGGTTGGTGGTGACCCAG
>NZ_JBSFPS010000073.1:0-37386 GCF_053588315.1 Streptosporangium sp. NPDC003464
TTGTTGTTCGTGCGGCCCTTGCCCGGCATCTGCGTGTGCTTCTGCACCCACATCAGGATCATGTGGGCGGTGATGAGCGCCAGCAGGATGCCCGGGATGAGCAGGATGTGGAGGGAGTAGAACCGGGAGATCACGTCCTCGCCGGGGTATTCGCCGCCGAAGAGGAAGAAGGTGATCCAGGTGCCGACCAGCGGCAGCGAGATCGCCACACCCTCGGTGATCCGCAGACCCGCGCCGGAGAGCAGGTCGTCGGGGAGGGAGTAGCCGGTCAGACCCTCGGCCAGGGCCAGCGTCAGCAGCAGGACGCCGATCAGCCAGTTGAGCTCGCGCGGCTTGCGGTACGCACCGGTGAAGAACACTCGGAGCGCGTGGACCATCATGCCGGCGACGAACAGCAGGGCCGCCCAGTGGTGCATCTGCCGCATCAGCAGACCGCCGCGCACGTCGAAGCTGATGTGCAGCGACGAGGCGTACGCCTCGGACATCATGACGCCCTTGAGCGGCTCGTAGGAGCCCTCGTAGACGACGTGGCCCATGGTGGGCTTGAAGAAGAACGTCAGGAACGTGCCGGTCAGCAGCAGGACGATGAACGAGTAGAGCGCGATCTCGCCCAGCAGGAACGACCAGTGATCGGGGAAGACCTTCCGCAGGTTGCGCTTGAGGAAGTTTCCGGCGCCGATGCGCTCATCGATGAAATTGCTCGTGCTCGCTATGGGCTTCGGAACGGTTCCGGTGCTCATGCGTGGCCTCCGTTCTCACGGACCTCGGCCTCGGCGTCGCCGCGCTCCCAGAAGCTGGGGCCCGGGGGGACGGCGAAGTCAGCCGTGGCCACGAGGTATCCCTCGTCGTCCACGGCGATGGGCAGCTGGGGCAGAGGCCGGGCGGCCGGACCGAAGATGACCTTGGCGCCGTCGGCGGCATCGAAGGTGGACTGGTGGCACGGGCACAGGATGTGGTGCGTGGTCTGCTCGTAGAGGGCGGCGGGGCAGCCCACGTGCGTGCAGATCTTCGAGTACGCGACGATGCCGTCGTGCGTCCAGTTCAGGTTCGTTCCGGACTTGATCTCTTCCGGGCGGAATTTGATCAAGATCAGCGTGGCCTTGGCCAGCGCGTTCAGGTCGTGCTCGTAACCCTCGGGCACCACCGACAGGATGCCGCCCGGGGAGTTGAAGTCCGCCGCGCGGATCGGCGCGCCGGTGCCCTCCACGACGAGCTTGCGGGGCTTGCCGTCCTTGGTCTTCTCTCCCCAGACGGTGTGCCGCAGCTTGCTCGGGAAGTCGGCGTAGGACGGGCCGAGGTCGCGCAGCAGGACCAGCGGGGCCAGGCCCAGCGGGGCGGCGGCCATCAGCAGCGTGCGGCGCAGCAGCGGCCGCTTGGTGATGCCGCTCTCGGCCACGCCCTGGGTGAAGGTCTCGGCGACGTATTCCCGGGTCTGGCCGTCGGAGGCCATCGGGTGGCGCTCCTGGACCAGGTTGTACTTCGGCATGATCATGCGGACCCAGACCACGATGCCCGCGGCCAGCGCCATCAGCGCCAGGGTGAGCGCGCCGCCCAGGGCCAGGGTGGAGAGCTGCGTCTTCTCGACGTCGCCGACCTGGAAGACCACGTAGGCCACGATGAAGCCGATGCCCGCGAGCAGGGCGACGGTGAAGCACAGGGCGGCGAACTTCTCGCCCTTCTTCGCCGTCGCCTCGTTCTGGAGGGTCACGCCGGGGACGTCGACGGCCCCGGCGTGCTGCTCCTCGGCGCCGAGCAGGGACGTGCCTGTGGCGGGCGAGGGGGTGCCGATGACGCGCTTGGGCACGCGGTCTTCGGGCTGCTCGATGTCGTGATTGTTGTCAGTCATTGGGCCTGTCGCTTCTTCGCGGTGATCCAGATGGCGGCCAGGGCGAGCAGGCTGATGCCCGCGATCCAGGCCACCAGGCCCTCGGTTACCGGGCCGATGCGGCCGAGACCTGCGCCGCCGGGGTTGGGCTCCTCACGCACGCCCACGATGTAGGCGATCATGTCCCGCTTCTGCTCGGGAGTGATGATGCTGTCGTTGAACACCGGCATCGCCTGCGGGCCAGTGATCATGGCCTCGTAGATCTGCGTCGGGGTGGCGTCGTGCAGCGGCGGAGCGTACTTGCCCTGGGTCAGGGCGCCGCCGGAGCCGACGAAGTTGTGGCACTGGATGCAGTTCGCGCGGAACAGCTCGCCACCCTTCGCCTTGTTGCCCTTCGCGGGGTCGACCTGCTCCTGCGTGGGGACGGTCGGGCCGCCGCCGAGGGACTGGATGTAGGCCGAGAGCTGCCTGATGGTCTCGTCGTTGACCCACGGGGCCACGGGCTTGCGCGGCGCCTGGGCGCCGGGGTTGGCCAGGGGCATACGGCCACTGCTGACCTGGAAGTCCACGGCCGCCGCGCCGACGCCGACGAGCGTCGGGCCGTTCGCCGTGCCCTCGGCGTTGAGGCCGTGGCAGCTGGCGCAGCTCTGCTCGAAGAGTTTCTTGCCCTGCGCCACGTCGTCGGCCCTGCCGGCGGCGATGGCCGCGTCGGCCCGCTCGCTCGGCGGGGCCACGAGGGTGTAGAACCCCCCGACTAGCCCGAGGGCCAGAAGCAGGACGGCGTATCTCGCGAGGGGATGCCGCCGCCTAGCGGTGATCCTGTTCACTGAGATCCCCGATTCCTTAATGAATGCCGTAGATGGTCACGAAAAGGCCAATCCAGACCACGTCGACGAAGTGCCAGTAGTAGGACACGACGATCGCGCTGGTCGCCTGCTCACGGGTGAAGCGCTTCGCGGCGTACGTGCGTCCCAGCATGAACAGGAACGCGATCAGTCCACCGGTCACGTGGAGGCCGTGAAAGCCCGTGGTCAGGTAGAACACCGAGTCGTACGCGGAGTGCGACAGGGTGTGCCCCTCCTCGACCAGCTGGCTGTACTCGTACAGCTGGCCGCCGACGAACACGGCGCCCATCAGGAAGCTGACGATGTACCAGAAGCGCAGCTTGGCGACCTGGCCCTTCTCAGCGGCCCACACGCCAAGCTGGCAGGTCACACTCGACAGGACCAGGATGATCGTGTTGACCAGTGAGAACTGGACGTTCAGATGAGCCTCGGGCCAGGGCAGGCCCTCGCCCAGGCTCACTGACCGGATGGTGAAGTACATCGCGAACAGCGCCGCGAAGAACATGAGCTCGGAGGACAGCCAGACGATCGTCCCGACGCTGACCAGATCGGGTCGGCGGGACGAATGTGCTGTCGTCGTCGTTGATATTGCGGATGCTGTCGCCACGGGCAGCATTATTGCGGCTCTCCAGCTCGGGTCGCCGCACGACCCCCCAATAGGGGCCTCAAATGTCCATCCAAACTGGATGTACGGGGCATTTTGCCCGTCAATGCCTCCGGCCTGGGTCTGCGGGCGGGGTGACCGGTAGCATCCCAGGTGACCATACATCGACAAGGGATAGTGAGCGCGACCGTGAGCACCGACGACAAGCTGAGGGTCCTCGTCTACAGCGACGACGCGAGCACCCGCGAGAAGGTGCGCCAGGCGATCGGCCGGCGTCCCGCCGCCGACGTGCCCCTGGTGGAGATCGTGGAGTGCGCCACCCACGCCAAGGTCGTCCAGCACTTCGACTCCGGGGAGATCGACGTCGCCGTGCTCGACGCCGAGGCGCAGCCGGCCGGCGGCATGGGCGTGGCCCGCCAGGCCAAGGACGAGGTCTACGACTGCCCGCCGATCTGCCTGCTGATCGCCCGCCGCGACGACCGCTGGCTGGCCGAGTGGTCCCGGGCCGAGGCCGTGGTGGCGCAGCCGATCGACCCGGTGGTCCTGGCCGACACCGTCGCCGACCTGATGCGCCGCCGC
This sequence comes from Streptosporangium sp. NPDC003464, assembly GCF_053588315.1. Classification (NCBI taxonomy): domain Bacteria; kingdom Bacillati; phylum Actinomycetota; class Actinomycetes; order Streptosporangiales; family Streptosporangiaceae; genus Streptosporangium; species Streptosporangium sp. NPDC003464. The sequence continues at coordinate 3,854 of NZ_JBSFPS010000073.1, forward strand.
CTCTCCACCCGCCTGACCGCCCGGTAGACCACTCCTGGAGACCCCCATGGACGCGCGCACCACCTGGCCCGCGCTGCTGACGGCCCTGCTCGCCGGCGAGCACCTGACGGCCGACGAGACCGCCTGGGCGATGAACGAGATCATGTCCGGCTCGGCGACGTCCGCGCAGATCGCGGGCTTCGCCGTGGCCCTGCGGGCCAAGGGCGAGACCGTCGCGGAGGTGACCGGGCTGGCGCGCACGATGCTGGAGCGGGCCACCCCGCTGTCGGTGGCCGGCCCCGTCGTCGACGTCGTCGGCACCGGCGGCGACCGCGCGCACACGGTCAACGTCTCGACGATGGCGGCGATCGTGGCGGCCGCCGCGGGCGCTCGGGTGGTCAAGCACGGCAACCGCGCCGCGTCCTCCTCCTGCGGCGCCGCCGACGTGCTGGAGCACCTGGGGGTCGTGCTCGACCTGTCACCCGCCGCCACCGCCGAGGTCGCGGTGGAGGCGGGCATCGCCTTCTGTTTCGCGCCGCTCTACCACCCCGCGCTGCGCTTCGCCGGCCCGCCGCGCAAGGAGCTCGGCATCCCGACCGTCTTCAACTTCCTGGGCCCCCTGACCAACCCGGCCAGGCCCGAGGCGCAGGCGATCGGCATCTTCGACCCGGGCATGCTCCCCGTGGTCGCGGGCGTGTTCGCCGAGCGCGGGGTGTCGGCCCTGGTCTTCCGGGGCGACGACGGGCTCGACGAGCTGACCACCGCGACGACCTCCACGGTCTGGGTGGTGCGCGAGGGCGCCGCCACGCAGACCGTCTTCGACCCGGCCGCGCTCGGCATCCCCCGGGCCGCGCCCGACGCGCTGCGCGGCGGGGACGTGGTCTTCAACGCCCAGGCCGTGCGCGACCTGCTCCAGGGCAGGACCGGTCCGGTCCGTGACGCGGTGCTGCTCAACGCCGCCGCCGCGCTGGTCGCCCTCGACAGCAAGGGCGACGACCTCGAAGCCGCCATGTCCGCCGCCCACGCGCGGGCCGTCCAGGCCGTCGACTCCGGCGCCGCCGCGGCCGTCCTCGACCGCTGGGTCGAGGCCAGCCAGGCGCGCAGGCCGCGCTGACCTCGGCCATCCCCTCACGGGCGGACGGGAGATCCACCCGTGAGGGGATGCCTCCCTCCGCGGGGCCGTCTTAGATTGCGCCCATGTGGCGTGTCGATCCCCTGACCGAGCAGATACTGCCTGCCCTGGCGCTGTCCGTTCTGCTCGGCCTGTCCCTGGCCGTCGCGGGACTCGCCCGCGAGCGCAGACTCCTGCTCCTGAGGCTCCGCCGTGAGCAGGCCAAGCTCGCCGACCAGCAGGTCGCGCTGGCCCATGCCGCCGTCACCGAGGAACGCGCCCGCATCGCCCACGAGTTACACGACGTCGTCGCCCACGGGGTCAGCATGATGACGCTCGGTGTCGGCGCCGGCCGTATGATCATGGAGAAGGACCCGGCGCGGGCCCGCGAGACCCTGCGGCTGGCCGAGGAGTCCGGCCGCCAGGCGCTCCTGGAGCTGCAGCGCATGCTCTGCCTGCTGAAGGCCGAGGGGGCCCCGGGGGCCAGGACACCCCAGCCCAAGCTGTCGGACCTGTCCGACCTGCTGACCCAGGTCCGTACGGCGGGCCTGCGAGTGGACGTGGTCGAGGACGGCAGGCCCGTCGAGATCGGTCTCGCCCTCGAACTGTCGGCCTACCGGATCGTCCAGGAGGCGCTCAGCAACACCCTCAGGCGCGCGCGGGCGCAGTCGGCCCATGTCACCCTGCGCTGGCGTCCGGGCTTCCTGGACGTGCTGGTCCGCGACGACGGCCAGGCCACCACCACGGCGACCACCGGCCACGGCCTGCTCGGCATGCGCGAGCGCGCCACGCTCTTCGGCGGCACGCTCGAAGCCGAGGCCCTCCCCGAGGGGGGCTTCGAGGTGCGCGCCCGGCTGCCCACGGTGGGCGAGGCACGGCCGGCCCTCACCCGCCCCGGCGAGGCCCAGCCGGTCCCGGACACCCGCCCGCGTGGGTGAGCGCCGGCCTCGGTCCTTTTCGGCGGGCGCGGCTCGGCCGGCTCCGGATCTCGTCCGTCTGGATGAGGCCAGGCCGGCCCTGGGCACCCGCCCGCGTGGGTGAGTGCCGGCCTCGGTCGTTTTCGGCGGGCGCGGCTCGGTCGGCCTCCGGCCGTCCGCCCGCCTGGGTGAGGGGGCAAAGCCGGTCCTCGGCCCCGCCCCCTGGTGGGCGTCAGTCGGACTCGCCGAGACCGATCGAGAAGGCGGCCTCGAGGTCGTGCCGGGAGTAGGTGCGGAAGGCGATGTGCGTCTCGGTGCGCAGCACCCCGGCGACCTTGTTGATCCGGCCCGGGATGACCTCGGCGATCTCCTCGTAGGCGGTGACGCGGACCATGGCCATCAGGTCGTACTCACCGGTGATGGAGTAGACCTCGCTCACCCCGTCGATCTCGGCGATCGTCTGGGCGACCTCGGGGATCCGGTCCACCTCGGCGTTGATGTGCACGATCGCGGTGATCACGAGCTTCCTCCTCGTTGAGTGCGGCTTGCAGCTCCGAAGTTATCAGCGCGCCGGGCGGCCCTCACGCCGCTGGTGCGGCTCGGCGGGACGGTAGGCGTGGTCGAGGCGGGCCCTGAGCCGTCCGGCGCCGCCGACGGGCAGGCTCCAGGTGCCCTCCACCTGCACCAGCCGCACGCCGGGGCTCTCCAGCCAGCGCAGGATGCACTCGGTCTCCTCGGCGCTGGCGGCGGGCACGGGACCCGGCCCCGGCACGACGGTCTCGGCGGTGGCCACCAGCGCGTCCACGAACGGGGTGGGGTGCGCGCCCCGGGGCATCACCCCGGCCGAGGCCAGCCTGCCGTACCGGACGACGTGGATCTGCCAGCCGCCGGCCGCCGCGGGGGAGGCCGCGACCAGCTGGGGGATCGAGGTGAGGGAGCGCAGTCGCTGCATGCGCGCGGAGGTGCGGACGTAGGCGGCGAGCCGGTCGCGGTCGGCCGCGGCCTCCTCGTAGCGTTCCTCGGAGGACAGCCGCTCCATGCGCGCCTGGACCGCGGAGAAGACCGTCGTGGCCTCCAGCTCCATCGCCCGGCGCGCGGCCGCGGCGTGCAGGCCGTACTCCTCGGCGCCCTGGCGGCCCTCGCAGGGCGCCCCGCACCTGCCCAGCTCGGCGAGGGCGCAGGCGGGGCGCCTGGTGCGCGGGGTGATCCGCTCGGTGCACTGCCGCAGCGGGACCGCCTCGTGCAGCGCGGCGCGGGCGTCCTCGGCCGCGCGGGTGCTGGTGAACGGGCCCAGGTAGCCGGCGTCGTCGTCTCTGACCTCGCGGACGATCGACAGGCGGGGGAACGGCTCGTCGGTGAGCTTGAGCCAGAGCATCTTCTCGGGGAAGCGCGACCTGCGGTTGTATCGCGGCTTGGCGGAGCCGATCAGCCGCAGCTCCCTGACCTCGGCCTCCAGCGCGGTGGCGCAGGAGATCGGCCGGACCCGCTCGACGATGCCGATCATCTCGCGGATCCGCGGCCGGGTCTCCCCGGCGGTGAAGTAACTGCGCACGCGGTTGCGGAGGTTGGTGCTCTTGCCGACGTAGAGAGGGTCGCCGCGCTCGTCCTCGAAGACGTAGACGCCGGGGCCGGTCGGCACCGCGTCGGCCAGGTGCCGCTTGCGCCGCTGCTCCGGGGTGGGCGCGCGGACGAAGCCCTTGAGCTCCTCCAGCGTGTGCACCCCGAACGAGCCCGCCCGCTCCAGCAGCGCGTGGAGCACGTCCACGGTGGCCTGGGCGTCGGCGAGGGCGCGGTGGCAGGGCTCGGTCCGGCTGAAGATCCGGGCCAGCGTGGACAGCTTGCAGTTCGGCGCCTCGTCGCGGGTCAGCAGCTTGCGCGCCAGCACCACGGTGTCGACCACCTGGTGGGTGGGCGGGGGGTAGCCGTGGGCGGCGCAGGCGGCCTTGACGAAGCCCAGGTCGAAGCCCGCGTTGTGCGCCACGAGCGTGGTGCCCTCGGCGAACTCCAGGAACGACGGCAGCACCGACTCGATCTTCGGGGCCGCCATGACCATGGTGTCGGTGATGCCGGTGAGCACGGAGATGAACGGCGGGATCGGCGACCCGGGATCGACCAGAGTGGCGAACTCGCCCAGCACCTCACCGCCCCGGACCTTGACCGCGCCGATCTCCGTGATCGCGTGCTCGCCCGCCGAAACCCCGGTGGTCTCCAGGTCGAACACGACGAACGTGATCTGATCGAGTGGCGTGCCCAGCTCGTCCAGCGTTCCCTGCACGACGTAATCCACGGTTCAAGACCATAGGAGCCCCGACCGACATTTAGCGCGCCGGGGCCCGCCGGAGGCGTGGACCGGACCTGTGAGGGATCCGGTGGCGGGCCCTGTGGCGGGCATTGTGAGGGACCTGTGAGGGGCCCTCTGACGGGCCCTGTGACGGGCCCGCCCGGCCGCGGGTCAGTCCCTGTCCACGGCCGAGCCCGCCGCCCACAGCGCCAGCCCCAGCACGCCCAGCACGATGCAGGCGAAGATCTCGTATCCGCGCAGGAATCCCAGATGGTTGACCAGGAGCAGATCGTGGGCCCACCGCCACCATCCCAGGAGGGAGTTCGCGGCTCCGCCGACACCCTGGATGAGACAGACGGCTCCGGCCAGCTCAAGAGATCCCTTCATGCCGTCGATACTGGTGAGCGGTCCGGCTGCGCCGCCTCGGCCGAAGGTCGGCGGTGGCATCGACTTTGGTCGCTACCGGGCCGGGTGCGCTCCGCCGTACCGTCGGGGAACGTGACGGAATATCGGTGGCTGCTCCCCGCGGTCCTGCACGGGGATCCGGGGGAGGGGCAGCCCGGGGTGCGGCGCTCGACCCGCGACTGGGCCGTGGACATGTTCGTCTTCCTCGGGGCCGCGGGGACGGGGCTGTTCATGGCCCTCGCCCTGCGTTCCGACACCTCCACACCGCAGCCGATCCTCCTCGCCGACCAGGTGGTGGGGGCGCTCGCGTGCGCCGCGGTCTGGCTGCGCCGCCGCTGGCCCGTGGGGCTGGCGCTGGCGCTGCTGCCGGTCTCGCTGCTGTCCAGCGTCGCCACCGGTCCCGTCTGCGTGGCGCTGTTCACCGTGGCCGTGCACCGGCCGCTGAAGTTCGCGGCCCTGACGGGCGGGCTGCACCTGCTCACGCTGGCGCCCTACCTCTGCTGGCGGCCCGATCCCGAGCTCCCCTTCTGGGTGGAGTTCACGGTCGCCGCGCTGCTCTACGTCCTGCTGGTCATCTGGGGCATGTTCGTGCGGGCCCGGCGCCAGCTCGTGCTCACGCTGCGCGAGCGGGCCGAGCGGGCAGAGGTGGAGGCGGAGCTGCGGGTGGAGCGGGCCAGGCACCTGGAGCGCGAACGCATCGCCAGGGAGATGCACGACGTGCTCGCCCACCGGCTGTCGCTGCTGAGCGTGCACGCGGGCGCGCTGGAATACCGGCCGGACATGGAGCCGCACGACGTGGCCAGGACGGCGGGGGTGATCCGGGCGGGGGCCCATCAGGCGCTCCAGGACCTGCGCGAGGTCATCGGCGTGCTCCGGATCGCCCCCGAGGGCACCACCCCCGACCGGCCCCAGCCGACCCTGGCGGATCTGACCGGCCTGGTCGAGGAGTCCCGGCTCGCGGGCATGGAGGTGACGCTCGACATGCGGGTGAGCGATCCCGCCGGGGCCCCCGCCCGCCTCGGCAGAAACGCCTACCGGATCACCCAGGAGGGGCTGACCAACGCGCGCAAGCACGCCGCCGACGCCCCGGTGGGCGTCACCGTGGCCGGCGGACCCGGCGACGGGCTCACCGTCGAGATCCGCAACCCGGTGACCGTCGGGCAGGCCATCCCCGGCAGCGGGACCGGCCTGATCGGGCTCACCGAGCGCGCCGAGCTGATGGGCGGCCGTCTCGACTACGGCAGGGGCCCCGACGGCCGGTTCCGGCTCAGGGCGTGGCTGCCGTGGGCCGCGTGACGTCCCGCGGGCGGCCCGGCCGGGGCGGGGAGGCACGCCGGACGCCCCCGGCGGGCGTGTGGACCGTAGGGTGTGACCGGACGGCGTCACAGGAGACGCCATCCGGGTGGCCTCGTGGAAGGACGGGCCGGGCGGCGCCGTGGAGACACGGGCCGGAGGGCGTTGTGAGGGCCGCTGATCGGGTGGCGTCATGGGAGGCACGGGCCGGATGGCTCCGTGGGGGACATGGACCGGACGGGGCTGTGGGGGCCGCTGATCGGGTGGCGTCATGGGAGGACGAGAGGTGGCTGAGGTGGCCGGCGTGAGCACGCCCCTTCCCGGTCCGGAGATCCGTGTGCTGATCGTCGACGACGACGCGCTCGTCCGCGCCGGGCTGTCGTTGATCCTCGGCGGTGCCGGCGACCTCGTGGTGGTGGGCGAGGCCGCCGACGGGGGCGAGGTGCCCGGACTGGTGGCCGAGCACCGGCCGGACGTGGTGCTGATGGACATCCGCATGCCCGGGGTCGACGGGCTGACCGCGACCGAGCGCCTGCGCTCGGCCGCCGCGGCCCCGGAGGTGATCATCCTGACCACCTTCCACGCCGACGCCCAGGTGCTGCGGGCGCTCCGCGCCGGGGCGGCGGGATTCCTGCTGAAGGACACCCCGCCCGGCGAGCTGGTCGCCGCGGTCCGCCGGGTGGGGGCGGGCGAGCCGATCCTGTCGCCCGTGGTGACCCGGCAGCTCATCGCGCACGTCGCCGACGGCGGCGTGGTAACACGCCGGGAGCGGGCCATGACGATGCTGTCCGGGCTCAGCGACCGCGAGCGCGAGGTCGCGGTGGCCGTCGGCCAGGGGAAGTCGAACGCGGAGATCGCCGCCGGCCTCTACATGAGCGTGGCGACGGTCAAGGCCCACGTCTCGCGGGTGCTGACCAAGCTGGAGCTCAACAACCGCGTCCAGATCGCGCTGATCGTCCACGACGCCGGGCATCTCGCCTGAGGCCGGCGCGGCGGACCATCTGAGGCCGCCTGTCTGAGGTCGGGGCGGCGGACCGTCCGAGGCCGTGATGGCGGACCGCCTGAGACCGCCTGTCTGAGGTCGGGGGGTGGCGGACCGTCCGAGGTGGATCGCCCGAGGCCGTGATGGCGGACCGCCTGTGGCCGGGGCGGTGGACCGGCCGAGGCGGACCGTCCGAGGCGGGCCGCCTGAGGTCGGGGTGGTGGCGGGCGGGTCAGCCCCAGTAGCTCCCGTCCAGCATCCGCTCGATCGTGGCCCGGTGCATGACCAGGTCGTCGGGGTCCTCCGGCATGGCCTGCTCGCCGAAGTGGATCCGCCGCTGCCAGACGCGGGCCATGATGACGCCGTGCCGGAGCGCGGCGTACATCTCGTAGAACTCCATGTCCCGGGGCGTGTAGCCGGTGATCTCCTCGTATGTCCGGCAGACGTCCTCGCGCCGCATGAAATCCGGCAGTCCGGGCAGTCCGAAGACCTGGGCGACGTCCTGGAAGAACCGGTGCAGGAAGATCATCCAGGCGATGTCCAGCTCGCGGGGGGCGACGGTGGCCATCTCCCAGTCCAGCACCCCCACCGGGGTGAAGTCCTGGTACACCACGTTCCCGATGCGGGCGTCACCCCAGTTCAGCACGGCGGGCCCGGGGTCGGCCGGCCAGTGCTCCGCCAGCCAGGCGAACGCCCGCTCCAGCACCGGGATCGGCATCCGGCCGTGCGCCCACTCGTAGTAGGCCCGCTGGCTGTCGACGTGCCCGCGCAGCGCCGGCCGGCCGGCCTGTCGAGGTTCCACCCGCCGGAGCTCCTCGGCGGTGAACGGGGCGTCGTGCAGCCTGGCCAGGATCTCGACGCTCTGCCGCTGGAGCCGGTCCCGGTCGGCCTGGGAGGCGTCGAGCAGCCAGCCCTCGAAGGTGTAGGGCATCACGTCCGGCGGCACGTCCCCGGCGAGCCGCTCCATCACGAAGAACGGCGTGCCCACCGGCCCCGGATCCGGCTCGAACCAGAGGGCGCGCGGGGCGGGCACCCCGGCGCGCTCCCTGACCATCCGCATGACCTCGAACTGCCTGCCGAGGTCGTAGCTCGGGAAGACCGGAACGGCCTCGCTCGCCGGGGCCATCCGGGCGACGCACTCGACCTCCCGCCTGCCTTCGGCGCAGTCCCAGGAGACGTCGAAGAGCAGGGTCTCGCTGGACATGCCGTTGCCCGAGGGCTGCGACAGCCGGGACACCGTGACGGGGTGGCCCAGGCGGTCGGCGAGCCAGGAACGCACCCGTCCGCGCAGCTCGCCGAGGTCGCGGGTGGAGGTGCGCATCCGCCCGTCCTGGCCAGGCCGTCCGTCCATCGCGCTCTCCCCGGTGGCGTGCGTCACAAGTCGCTGGGCACAGTCGTATACCCGTGAGCAAGCGCTTGTCCACCCGCCGTTCACCTGTCCGGTGAACACAAACCGGATTTCTGGTCATGTCCGGGTCAGGGTGCGGTAGCCGTACCCTTGACGTGAAGACCAATCCGAGTAGGGGCCGTGATGAGTTCAGCCGGAGAGGGCCTGTCTCGTCCGTTACCCGAGCAGGTTCGCTTACATGTGGTGGAGCTGGCATCCCAGATCCTGGGGTCGATGCCCTCGTCCGCCGTGCCCCTGCCGCTCAGGGGAATCGCCAGGTTCGATCCTCGTAAACGCGCCAAATTGGGCAGCGCGCCGATCGCCGCCCAGCTGGAGAGCGACAAGGAGTTCCGGGAGCTGGTCGCCGAGGCGCTGGGCACCGGCTGGCCCGAGCTGGTCGCGAGCCTCGCCGAGGGCGTCGTGCCGCCGGCCGCCGAGCCCGTCCTGGTCGCCGCCGCCGCCTACCTCACCCGGCCTCCCGGGTGGGCGGAGATGGTGGAGGTCGCCCGCGCGGACCTGGAGCAGTCGGCCGCCGCGGCCGAGGGCTCGGCGCAGGAGCAGACCCTCAACCGGCTGCGCGAGCAGCTCGCCGCGCAGAAGAGCTCGGCCAAGGAGGAGTCCGACCGGCTGCGCGAGCAGCTCAAGGCGGCCCGCTCGGAGATCTCCGACCTGCGCCGCAAGCTGCACGACGCCCGCGAGAGGGCCAGGGCGGCCGACGCGCGGGCCGCCGAGGTGGAGGAGGCCGCGCAGGAGATCAAGGCCGCCGCCGCGTCGGCGGGCAGCGCGGGGGAGAGCGAGCTGCGCCGTCTCCGCGAGCGTCTGGCCGACGCCGAACGGCAGCTGGAGGCCACCCGCCGGGCCGCCCGCGAGGGCCGGAGCGTGGAGGACACCAAGGTCCGCATGCTGCTCGACGCGCTCCAGGACGCCGCCGCCGGGCTGCGCAGGGAGCTCGCCCTGCCCTCCAGCATCAGCAGGCCCGCCGACTCGGTGGTCTCGGTCGCGCCCGGCCGGCAGGGGGTCCAGGCGGTGCCCGCCAGGGCGCTCGCCGACGACGACCCGGTCCTGCTCGACCAACTGCTCGCCCTGCCGCAGATCCACCTGATCGTGGACGGCTACAACGTGACCAAGACCGGCTACGGCACGCTCACCCTCGCCGACCAGCGCAACCGCCTGCTCACCGGTCTCGGGGCGCTTTATGCGCAGACGCGCACCGAGCTGACCTGCGTCTTCGACGGCGCCGAGCTGAACGGCCCGGTCCCGGTGTCGGCCCCCCGGGGGGTCCGGGTGATGTTCAGCGCGCCCGGCCAGATCGCCGACGACCTGATCCGCCAGCTGGTCCGCGCCGAGCCCGCCGGCCGGGCCGTCGCGGTGGTCTCCTCCGACCGCGAGGTGGCCGAGTCGGTCCGCCGGATGGGCGCGCGGCCGGTCCCGTCGGGCCTGCTCCTGCGCCGTCTGGGGCGCGGCTGAACCTTTAGGCCGTATGGTGCGTCGGATCACACTGGAGGTTGATCCGATGAAGATGACCATCGCGCTGGTATGCGCCGCTCTCGTGGCGGGCACGGCCGCCGCCGCCCCCGGCATCCCCCGGGGTTTCCTGCTCTACGAGAAGGCAGCGGCCACGAAGGACAACGACCCCGAGACCAACTGGAAGGTCAGCGACTCGCCGAAGGCGCGGCTCGCGCTGGACCCGTGCGGCAAGAACGCCCCGGGCAAGGCGGGACGGGTCGCCGCCCGGACGGTGACGTTCACCGGTGTCCCGGATTTCATGAAGGTCGAGCAGGTGGTCCTGTACGGCTCCAGGGCGGCCGCGGAGCAGGCCATGGCCCAGGTGCGCGCGGCCCTGTCCGCGTGCGGGTCCCGGACCGACAGCGGCTCCAGCTACCGGTACGTCTCCACGGCCGTGGCCGGGCTCGGCGACGACGCCCTGAAGGTCTCCGGGCAGGTCTACTACGGCGGGAAGGTCGGCGTCGGCGGGGACCGGAGCGTGGTCGTCCGCAAGGGCAGCGCCGTCCTGGTCTACCTCTGGGCCGGGGAGTACGCCAAGCCGGTCAAGCGCGACTGGGCCGACCAGCTGCGGGACGCCACCAAGATGACCGCGAAGATCTGCGGGATCGCGGCCTGCGCTTGACCGCCACCTGCGGTTAAACGAGCAAATCAGCCAAAAAGGTGAGCTGACCCTTACTAGTTCTGTACTATTCCGCCCAGGTCTTTGCACTTGGGGAGGCGGCACTGTGGCCGTGGCAGGTATGCCGGTTGGATTCAGGCGGATGCCGATGGCCGCAGGGCTGGCCCTCGCGCTGCTCCTGCTGCCGGTCGGCGGGGCTCTCGCCGAGCCGAAACCGACGGTCGCTCAGGCCAAGAAGAAGCTGGACAAGCTCAACGAGCAGGCCGACAAGGTCGTCGAGAAGTACAACCAGGCCGGCGAGAAGCTGAAGAAGGCCCGGAAGAAGTACGAGACGCTCAACACCGATCTCACGCGCCAGAACGCCAAGGTCGCCGGGCTCCGCCAGGAGCTGGTCACGATGGCCGTCAGCAGCTACCAGCTCGCCGGTGTGACCGGCTGGCAGGGCCTGATGAGCCAGCCCGACCCCGGGCTGCTGCTGGGTGGCCTGGCCAGGGCCGAGCAGATGTCCGCCGCCCGCGCCCGCTCCCTGGAGGCCTTCGACGAGGCCAACAAGGCGCTGCGCGACAACCGCGACAAGGCCAAGGTCGCCCTGGGCGAGGCCGACGCGACACGCGACGAGCTGGCCGCGGAGAAGGCCAAGGTCGAGAAGATGGTCAGGGCCCAGACCAAGCTGCTGCGCGAGCTCGGCACCTTCAAGACCGGCAACCCCAACAGCACCGGGATCCAGTACAACGGCCCGGCCTCGGGCAACGCCCGGGCCGCCCTGGACTTCGCCTTCGCCCAGATCGGCAAGCCGTACCAGTACGGAGGCACGGGTCCGGGCGGCTGGGACTGCTCCGGCCTCGTCCAGGCGTCCTGGCGCAGCGGCGGCGTCAGCCTCCCCCGTACGACCTGGGAGCAGTGGAGCTGGGGCGCGAGCCGTAAGGTCTCACTGAGCGAGCTCCAGGCCGGAGACCTCATCTTCAGCGAGGGCCTGGGCCACGTGAGCATCTACGCCGGCAACGGCCGGATCGTCCACGCCCCGCAGACCGGAGACGTCGTCAAGGTCGTCCCCCTGTCGGCCTACGGCCGCCGCCTGGTCGGGGCCGTCCGCCCCTGACGGCCGGTCTCCCGGAGCAGCCGCCCGCTGTGCTTGCCCGCCGGGCGCCTGGGCTTGTTCTTGACCGCCGGGTGCCTGCGATGGCTGTCCGTCCCTGATGGCCTCTCCCGGAATGTCCGTTCCCGGAGCGTCCGTCCGCCCCGACCGCCGGTCTCCCGGAGTGTCCGTCCGCCCCTGACGGTCAGGCGCTTGGAGTAGCCGGCCGCTCCGGGCCAGGCGTACGGCCCTGCCTCAGGTCCGCCGGACGCCCCTCGCCGCGGCTCTCGTGAGAGGCGTCCGCGTTCAGCGGGGGCGTCGATGTCCCGCGCGGCCGCCCGGGACCCGGGAGGTCTGGCGGCCACCACCGCCACGGTCTACGACACGGCGGGCCGGACCGCCAGGACCACCCGGCCCGGGGGCGTGGGGTGGGCCCCGCCCCCGGCCGTGCTCTCCTATGCCCTGGGCATCGGCAGGGTGCTGGAGGAGCGGCGCGTCGACGGCGCGGGCACGTTCACCGCCCGCTACGGCGAGGAGGGGGTCTTCGACGCCGACGCCGACGTCGACGCCGACCGGAGCCGCCTGGCGGCGATCACCGCGGAGGCGGACAACGCCTGCGAGTCCTGGCCCGGCGACCCGCTCCGCCGGCGGGGATCGAAGATCGCAATAAGTGTGACTGATGTTACATAAAAGACGATCTTCACATGATGCTCAGGAGAATGTGACGAGAGTCATAACGGGATAAGAGAACCGCCTATCACGCAGGGATTACGGAACTTCGGAAGTCCTTGTCGATCTCCATTTCCTTTGCATTGCTTTGCTGAAATTTGGGGATCGGAGTACCTTCTGGCGTCGCGGTGGCACGCCATGTCACCGCGATGGATGCCTGCCCGGAAGCCGGCATTCCGCTAAAGAATCCAACTGGCCGCCGCTCCCCTGAGGGGTCGGACCCCACCCGCGGCGGCCTGCCGAATCCGTGCAGCCAGGAGGCATGGAACCGGGGACCCAAGGGCCCTCAAGGTATGGCCAGGGGTGAATCGGCATATGTCATGCCGTAGGGCGACTTCCCCGCCCGAATCCGTCAGCTAACCCGGTAGGCATCAGTGGAAGTCCCAAGGAGAAATCCTGTCTACCACCCTGCGTAACCCTCGTCTGTCGCGCCTTGCCCGCCTTTCCCTCGGCGGTGTCGCACTCACCCTGACCGCCTCCTCCGGAGCGGTCGCGCTGGGCTCCGCGGCGGCACAGGCGGAGACGGACAACGTGCATGTCATCCAGGTCAAAAGCACCGCGAAGGCCGCCAAGGCCGGGACGGGCAAGACCAGGAAGGCCGGCACGAGCAAGGTCGCACGACAGAAGGCGAAGGCGGCCAAGGCCGTCTCGGCGGCCACGAAGCAGATCGGCGATCCGTACCGGTGGGGAGCCTCCGGTCCCGGCGCGTTCGACTGTTCCGGGCTCGTCCAGTACGCGTGGCGCAAGGCCGGCGTCTCCCTCCCCCGGATCACGCACAGCCAGTACCGCGCCGTCAGGAAGAAGGTCTCGTGGCGCAGCCTGCGCCCCGGTGACCTGCTGTTCTTCTACGGCAAGGGCCACGTGGGCATGTATGTCGGCAAGGGCAAGATGGTCCACTCGCCGAGCAGCGGCAAGACGGTCCGGACCGTGCGGCTGAAGGGGTACTACAAGTCCTCCTTCGCCGGAGCGGTCCGCCCCGGCGGCTGACGGAGGGAATCGGCCCCGCCCATCCCCGGTGGAGACACCGTTGGCGAAGTAGATCAAAAAGCAGCGGCCCCGTGATCACGTCTGTGATCACGGGGCCGCTATTGTCGTTCTTGCTCGCGGATGGAGTCGTGGGTGTCGCTGCGTTCGACTGGTCCAGATCAGATCCCGACGGCAACCCTGATGGTAGCCCGGGCAGCCTTCCCGAAAGGCAGCCTGGCGATCCGCATCCGAGATGCGTTGGGTGTCCTGTTCCAGGACGGTGACTTCGCCGTGGCGTTCTCCGCTCGTGGCCGGCCAGCGCTGTCCCCTGCTCGGCTGGCGCTGGTGTCGATCCTGCAGTTCGGCGAGGGATTGTCCGACCGGCAGGCGGCTGAGGCCGTGCGGGCGCGGATCGACTGGAAGTACGCGCTCGGGTCAGAGCTGACCGACGCCGGCTTCGACCACTCGGTGCTCAGCGAGTTCCGGGCTCGCCTGATCGCAGGGTCGCTTGAACAAAGCCTGCTGGACACGATCCTGGAGCGTGCCATGACCGCCGGGCTGCTGCGAGCCGGTGATCGGCAGCGGACGGACTCCACCCATGTGCTCACGGCTATGCGCACGATGAATCGGCTGGAGCAGGTGCATGAAACGGTGCGCGCCGCGCTCAACGCGCTGGCCGCCGCCGCACCTGACTGGCTGCTCGCTCAGGCCGAACGTGGGTGGTTCGAGCGCTACGAGGCTCGCGTTGAGGACTATCGACTGCCCCAGAACAAGGCTGAGCGCATTCGACTTGGCCACGAGATCGGCGCCGACGGGAACGGCGTCCTGCGTGCGGTGTACTCGCCCGGCCGCTCCCGGATGGCTGCGCGACCTCCCCGCGGTGCAGACGCTGCGCCACGTATGGATCCAGCAGTACGTCACCATCGACGATCAACTGCGCTGGCGAGCCCCTGACGAGCAGCCGCCAGGCACGATCCGCCAGATCTCTCCGTATGACGGCGAGGCCTGATCGGGAACCAAGCGCGACTCGCACTGGGACGGCTACAAGGTGCACCTCACCGAGACGTGCGACACCGACGCCCCGCATTTGATCACCAACGTGATCACCGCCCCGTCGCCTGGCAGCGACTACGAAGCCACCGACCAGGTTCAGGAGGCCCTGGCCTCGCACGAGCTGACACCGGCGGTGCATCTGGCCGACAAGGGCTACATGAGCGCGCACAACCTCGCACGCGCCGATCGCCGCGGCATCGAGCTGCTGGGACCGATGATGCCCGACAACGCCTGGCAAAGCGCCGAGGGCAACGGCTTCGCCGTCAGCGACTTCACCATCGACTGGGACAACCGCGTCATGACCTGCCCCGCCGGAGCCACCAGCCTGCCCTGGGCCAACGAAACCGACCAAGGCGGAACCCCGGTCATCCGCGTGCGCTTTTCGATGCGTGACTGCAAGGACTGCCCCAGCCGGGACCTCTGCACCCGCGGGGCCAAAGGCCGACGCATCACCCTGCGCCCGCAGGAGGAGCATGAAGCCCTGCAACGCGCACGACAGAGGAAAAGCATCGACGAATGGCAGCAGCGCTATGCCCACCGGGCAGGTGTCGAGGGCACCATCGCCCAAGGTGTCGATGGCTTTGGCCTGCGCAGATCCCGCTACCGCGGGACCGCCAAGACCCATCTCCAGCACCTTCTCATCGCCGCGGCGATGAACCTCACCCGGCTCGACGCATGGCTTACCGGAACGCCGCTGGCCCCGACCCGCACCTCGCATTTCGCCGCTCTGCTTCCGGCAGCGTAATGAGATTCAACTAAGAAGGTCAGTGCAGCGGAGCGTACGGCTCCCACAAGGCCGCGAGCGCCGCCACGGCTGCGAAGGCCACGAACTGCATGACCACGATGCCATTACGTCGGCGCCGCCAGGCAGCAACCACAGTGACGATCAAGATCAAGGCCATGACTGTGAAGGAGCCGTAGGCGACGGTGGAGCGAAAGGTCATCTCCGCCTGCCACTGCGCGGGAGAGGGGTCTCCGCCCGAGCAGAGCACAGTGGCGCCGTCGCACAGCACGCTCCGGTTGCGTGCCCAGTTGATGGCGAACCCCGTAGCCATCAACAGAGCCACGTCCCCAATCAGCACTGCGACAGTGGCGACGATGCGCCCGGTTAAGTCGTCCGTCTTCACGGGCAAAGCCTAGAGGCCGCGCGGATCCGGCGTGCATCCCGGAGCTGGTTGTCATCCCCGTCCTCACAGGCGTGTTTTTGGTGGTCTCAGCGGTGAAGCTGGCCAGGCGCGCCCCCTCAACACGTGAAATGGCCCCGTGATCACATTAGTGATCACGGGGCCGCTTCTGTCTTATCTACTTCGCCAACGGTGTCTCCCCGGTGGATGGACGGGGCCGCTCCATGTCCGTCGAGTGGACGGGGCCGCTCCATGTCCGTCGAGTGGACGGGGCCGCTCCGTGTCCGTCGAGTAGCATCGACTCATATGTCCGCCCCGAGAGGGCGCCGCGCCGTGCTCACCGGGATGCTGGCGCTGATGGGCGCCGGCCTGACCGCCGGAGCGGGACCGCTTCCGCAGCGGACGCGCGACCCCTGGCCCGGCTCCGCCACCGTGGTCCGCGGCGAGCACTCCGTCGTGATCGGCCACCACGTCCCCCGGGCCGACCTCCGCGACCTGGCGTCGCGGGCCGACCGCGCCGGCCGCGCCGTCGGGCGGATCTGGGGGCCGGTCCGGCCGGTGATCCTCTTTCCCGCCACCGACGCCGAGGCGGCGGCGCTCGCGGGCGCCGGGAGCACCGGCGGCCTGGCCGCGATGGCCACCGCCGACCGGGTGATCGTCCTGCCGTCGGGCTACGCGGAGCTCAGCGAGGTCGGCCGGGACGTGGTGATCGCCCACGAGCTCACGCACGTGGCCACCGGCGCGACCAGGGGCGGCCGGGTGCCGGCGTGGCTGTCGGAGGGGTTCGCCGACTACGTGGGATACCGTGACGCCGGGATCGGGGTCCGCGAGGCCGCCGCGGAGCTGGCCGAGGAGGTGCGCGCGGGCACCCTGCCCGCCCGGCTGCCGGAGGCCGCCGACTTCGCCCCCGGCGCGCCGCGGCTGGCGCAGTCCTACGAGGAGGCCTGGCTCGCCTGCCGCTACATCGCGGAGCGCTTCGGCGAGAAGGCGCTGGTGAGGCTCTACGGTAGCGATGTCGGCAGCGCACTGGGCCTGTCGCGGGCGGAGCTCACCGCCGCCTGGCGTGACCACCTCCGGAGGGAACTGGCATGACGCGGACCACGACGGACACGCCCTCCGGCCGCCGGCGCGCCCCGGCGGCGCCGGCCGCGGCGGACCACCCGTGTCGCGGAGCGGCGCCGGCCGCGGCGGACCGCCCGGTCCGCAGAGAGGTGCCGGCCGCGGCGGACCGCCCGGTCCGCAGAGAGGTGCCGGCCGCGGAGGGCGCGGCGGGCCGTCCGGTCCCGCGGGGAGGGCTGCGATGACGACGGTCGTGACGGAGGCGCGCCCGGGGGTCCGGGCGGCCGGGTGGGCGCTGGCCGCCCTCGGCGTGGCCACGCTGGCGATCGTGGCGCTGACCACGCCCTGGCGGGCCCTGCCCGCCGCGGCCCCGCCCGTCGCCCCGGACCCGGCCCGGGACTTCACCCCCGACCAGATCGCCCGCTCCGAGGTCTTCGACGCCGTGCTCAGCGCGCCCGCCTACCTGTCGCTGGGCCTGACCCTGGTGGTGGCCGGGCTCCTGGTGGCCACCCCGCTGGGCGCGCGGCTGCTGGGCCGGCTGCGGGGGCCGTGGTGGCTGCGGGTGCTGCTCGGCGTCCTCGCGCTGTCGGCGGCGACGCAGATCCTGCGCTGGCCGCTGGGCATGTGGTCGGAGACCTACCTGCGCGAGTTCGGCCTGTCCACCCAGCACTGGCCGGACTGGACGGCCGACCGGCTCAAGAACATCGGCATCCAGGCCGGGCTGAGTGCGATCATGGTGCTCGCGGTGGTGGCGCTGGCGCGCCGCTACCGGCGCTGGTGGATCCCCGCGGCCGTCGGCGCGTTCGTGCTGACCGTGGCCGCCTCCTTCACCTACCCGGTGCTGATCGAGCCGGTCTTCAACGACTTCACGCCGATGCCCGCCGGACAGCTCCGCGACGACCTGCTCGCCATGGCCGACCGCGACGGCGTGCCCGTCGAGGACGTCCTCGTCGCCGACGCCTCCCGGCGGACCACCGCGCTCAACGCCTACGTCTCCGGGTTCGGCGCGACCCGCAGGATCGTGGTCTACGACACGCTGCTGCGGGCCCCCGCGGACGAGGTCGAGCTGGTGGTCGCGCACGAGCTGGGCCACGCCAAGGCCGGTGACGTGCTGTACGGCACGCTCGTCGGCGGCCTGGGCGCGGCCTGCGGGGCGTGCCTGCTCTATCTGGTGACGTCCTGGGGGCCGGTACGGCGGCGCACCGGGATCGCCTCGGTGGCCGACCCGAGGGCGGCCGGCCTGCTGGTGGGGCTGCTGAGCCTGGCCACGGTCCTGTCCGGGCCGGCGCAGAACCTGGTCAGCAGGCACATCGAGGCCCGCGCCGACGCGCACGCGCTGGACCTGACCAGGGACCCGGCGGTGTTCGTGTCCATGCAGAAACGGCTGTCGGTCACCAACATCTCGGACCTGTCGCCGGACGGCGTCGAATACGTGCTCTACGTCTCACATCCCACCGCGCCGCAGCGCATCGCCATGGCGCGTTCCTGGGCCCTGCTGAACGGCATGCAGGAGCCGTGAACCGTGCGCTGATCGTCACCAACGACTTCCCGCCCAGAGCCGGCGGCATCCAGTCGTTCGTGCACGGTCTGGCCGCCTGCCTCCCGCCGGACTCGGTGACCGTCTACGCCCCGCGCTGGCCCGGCTGCGAGGCGTTCGACGCGCGGCAGCCGTATCCGGTCGTGCGGCACCCCACCTCGCTGATGCTGCCCACGCGCGGGGTCGCCCGCCGGGCCGCGGAGCTGGTCGCCGAGTCCAAGTGCGACACCGTGGTGTTCGGGGCGGCGGCCCCGCTGGGCCTGCTGGCGCCCAGGATGCGCGCCGCCGGGGCGGACCGCGTCGTCATGGTCACCCACGGCCACGAGGCCTCCTGGGCCCAGGTCCCGCTCGCCCGCC
Source organism: Streptosporangium sp. NPDC003464 (assembly GCF_053588315.1). NCBI lineage: Bacteria > Bacillati > Actinomycetota > Actinomycetes > Streptosporangiales > Streptosporangiaceae > Streptosporangium > Streptosporangium sp. NPDC003464. The sequence continues at coordinate 22,234 of NZ_JBSFPS010000073.1, forward strand.
GCCTGCTGGCCAGGATCGGCGGCCACGCCGACGTGGTCACCTACCTGGGCGACTACACCCGGCAGCGGCTGGCCCGGGTGATCCCCGCCGGCAAGCTGGTACGGCTCGCGCCCGGCGTCGACACCGGGGTGTTCCGGCCGGACGCCGGTGGGGGACAGGTGCGCGCGGCACTGGGGCTGGGGGAGCGGCCGGTCGTGGTCTGCCTGTCGCGGCTGGTGCCGCGCAAGGGACAGGACGTCCTGCTGCGGGCCTGGCCCCAGGTGCTGCGGGCCGTGCCGGACGGCGTGCTGCTGCTCGTCGGCGGCGGGCCGTACCGCAGGACCCTGGAGCGGCTGGCCCGGCCGATGGGCGGCTCGGTCAGGATCACCGGGCCGGTGTCGGCGGCGTCGCTGCCCGCCCACCTCGCCGCCGGCGACGTGTTCGCCATGCCGTGCCGCACCCGGCTGGGCGGCATCGACGTGGAGGGGCTCGGCATCGTCTACCTGGAGGCCTCCGCCAGCGGGCTGCCGGTGGTGGCCGGCTCGTCGGGCGGGGCCCCCGACGCGGTGCTGCGGGGGGAGACCGGCCTGGTCGTGGACGGGACCTCCCCGGCCGAGGTGGCCGAGGCCCTGATCGGCCTGCTCAAGGATCCGGCGCGGGCCCGGGCGATGGGAGAGCGCGGACGCGAGTGGGTCACGCGCGAGTGGGACTGGGACCTCGTCGCCGCCCGCTTCGCCCGGCTGCTCGGATCGCCGCCCCCTTAGGGCGTGTCCCGTGGATCTCTCGCACCGGCCCGGCCGGCCCGCCGCGCCCGCCGGAGCGGACCGGGGACGCGGCGCCGGCCGTACAGGGGAGCGTCAGTTGTACAGGGAGTCGATGTGCTTGGCGAAGTCGCGCATCACGATGTTGCGCTTGACCTTGAGGGTCGGGGTGAGGTGGCCGCTCTCCTCGCTGATGTCGCTGTCGAGCACCACGAACCTCTTGATCTGCTCGGCCTTGGAGACCGATCGGTTGGCCCGGTCGACCGCCGTCTGCACCTCGGCGAGGATCGCCGGGTCGGCGCTGAGGTCGGCGAGGCCGGCCCCGGCCCTGCCGTTGGCCGCCTTCCACTGCTCCAGGGCCTCGGGGTCGAGGGTGATGAGCGCCGCGACGTACGGGCGGTCGTCGCCGACCACCATCGCCTGGCTGATCAGCGGGTGGGCCCGGATGAGGTCCTCCATCGGCGCGGGGGCGACGTTCTTGCCCGCGGCGGTGACGAGGATCTCCTTCTTGCGGCCCGTGATGCGCAGGTAGCCGTCCTTGTCGAGCTCGCCGACGTCGCCGGTGTGGAACCAGCCGTCGGCGTCGATCACCTCGGCGGTGGCCTTCTCGTCCTCCCAGTAGCCGCCGAAGACGTGACGGCCCTTGACCAGCACCTCGCCGTCGTCGCCGATGCCGATCGTGACGCCGGGGAACGGCTTGCCGACGGTGCCGATCTTGTTGGCGCCCGGCATGTTGACCGCCGAGGGGGCGGAGGTCTCGGTCAGGCCCCAGCCCTCGAAGACCTCGATGCCCACGCCGCGGAAGAAGTGGGCCAGCCGCTCGCCCAGGGCCGAGCCGCCGGACACCGCGGCCGACAGCCTGCCTCCGGTGGCCGCGCGGAGCTTGCCGTACACCAGCTTGTCGAACAGGGCGTGCTTGACCTTGAGGCCGAGGCCGGGCCCGCCCGCCGACTGCGCCCGGCTCCAGGCGATGGCGGTGGCGGCGGCGGCGTGGAAGATCTTGCCCTTGCCGTCGCCCGCGGCCTTCTGCTCGGCGCCGTTGTAGACCTTCTCGAACACCCGGGGCACGCCCAGCAGGAACGTCGGCCGGAAGCCCTGCAGGTCGGGGGCGACGTTCTTCATGTTGGGGGTGTGCGCGAGCACCGTGCCCGTCTCGACCAGCACGACCTGGATCATGCGGGCGAAGACGTGCGCGAGCGGCAGGAACAGCAGCGCCGCCCGGCCGTCCACGGTGAACAGCTGGTCCAGCGGGCCCGCCGCCACGTTCCTGGCGGTGAACAGCAGGTTGTCGTGGGACAGGGCGCAGCCCTTGGGCCGGCCGGTGGTGCCCGAGGTGTAGACGATGGTGGCCAGGTCGGCGATGCCGCGGCCGGTCCTGCGCCCGGTCAGCGTCTCGTCGGGGACCTCGGCGCCGTCGGCGCTCAGCCCGTCGAGCGCGCCGTCGTCGATGCGCCACAGGTGCTTGAAGCCGGGCAGCTCGGCCAGCGCCTCACGGAGGGTCTCCTCGTGCGACTCCAGCTCCACGAAGGCGGCCTCCGCGCCGCTGTTGGCGACGATCCACTTGACCTGGTCGGCGGAGGAGGTCTCGTAGATCGGCACGCTGACCGCGCCGGCGGCCCAGATCGCGTAGTCGATCACGGTCCACTCGTAGCGGGTGCGTGACATCAGGGCGATCCGGTCACCGGGCTCGATCCCGGCCGTGATCAGTCCCTTCGCGACCGCGGCGACCTGGTCGCGGAACTCCCCGGCGGTGACAGCGACCCAGTCGTCGCCGACCTTGCGGCGCAGGCAGACGGTGCCCGGCTCCCGTTCGGCGCGCTGGAACACCGTGTCGGTCAGGTTGGCGGAGGCGGGGACATCCACCAGTACGGGGACGCTGTACTCGCGCACGGGTCACTCCTGAAGACGCACGGATCGATGGGCTGCCTGGAAGCTATCGCGATAAGTTACGCACGGGTAGATCCGTTACCCAGGCGTTGCCGAGGGCGATTTCACGGTATCAGCCTCATCTCGCGGGCTCCTCGGGCTGACCTTCCGCCACTGATGTCGCATCCGAGTTGTTACTTATGTCCGTATTTAACGGTTGGTTAGGATGTCCGGCATGCGGGTTCATGTCGTCAGCGATGTGCACGGGAAGGCCGACGCCCTGGCGCGTGCGGGGGAGGGCGCCGACGCGCTCGTCTGCCTGGGCGACCTGATCCTGTTCATCGACTACGACGACCACTCCCAGGGCATCTTCCCCGAGCTGTTCGGGCGGGAGAAGGCCACCCGGTTCATCGCGCTGCGCACGGCCAAGCGGTTCGACGAGGCGCGGGCGATGTCGGCGGAGCTGTGGGCGTCGCTGGACGGCGACCCCCGCGACCACATCGAGCGCTCCGTCCGCCGGCAGTACCGCGAGATCTTCGCCGCCATGCCGACCCCGGCCTATCTCACCCACGGCAACGTGGACCTGCCGCGCTACTGGCCCGAATACCTCAGGGAGGGCCACCACGTGCTCGACGGGCAGACCGTGGAGATCGGCGGCCTCCGCTTCGGCTTCGTCGGGGGCGGGCTGCGCACGCCGTACCGGACGCCGAACGAGATCGACGACGAGGAGTTCGCGCGCAAGGTCGAGGCCGTGGGAGAGGTGGACGTGCTGTGCTGCCACATCCCTCCGGCCGTCCCCGAGCTGCTCTACGACGTGGTCGCCCGGCGCTTCGAGCGGGGCAGCGAGGCCACCCTGGAGGCGATCAAGCGGACCCAGCCGCGCTACGCCCTGTTCGGCCACGTGCACCAGCCCCTGACCGCCCGCACGCGCATCGGCAGGACCGAGTGCCTCAACGTCGGCCACTTCCGCGGCAGGGGAGTCCCTTTCGTGCTGGAGTGGTGAGCCAGACGTTCGCCTGGGAACGATGAACGAGTACGGTAACCCCATGGCTGATCGCACCACTTCGAGCATCATGATCGGCGCCGGCCGATCGCCCATCATGACGGTGATCGCCGACTTCGCCTCATACCCGGAGTGGGCGGGTCAGGTGAAGTCCGCGCGGGTCCTGTCCACCGACGAGGACGGACGCCCGGCGACGGTCCGGTTCGTCCTGGACGCCGGCGTGATCAGCGACGAATACACCCTGGCCTACACCTGGCACGGCGAGGACTCCGTCGGCTGGAACATCGCCGAGGCGGGGAAGATGGTCTCCGGGCTCACCGGGAGTTACCGCCTGACCGACGGGGGCAGTGGCACCGAGGTGACATACGAACTCGCCGTGGACCTCAAGGTCCCGATGATCGGCATGATCAAGCGGAAGGCGGAGAAGGTCATCATCGACACCGCCCTGAAGGGGCTGAAGAAGCGCGTCGAGGCCTCGTGAGGGAGCCGGGCGGACGCTCCCGCCGGGCCGGGGCCACGCCGGCCGGCGGGGAGGGCGCGTGAGCAGGGTCCTGCTGTTCACCGGCAAGGGCGGCGTCGGCAAGACGACCGCCGCGGCCGCCACCGCCACGCTCGCGGCCCGGTCGGGGCACAAGACGCTGGTGGTCTCCACCGACACCGCCCACTCGCTCGCCGACGCGCTCGGCGCGAGCGCCGGCGACGGGCCCACCGAGGTCTCGCCCGGCCTCTACCTGCACCAGGTCGACACCCAGCAGGCGCTGGAGCGCCAGTGGGGCGACCTGCGCGACTACACCCGGGGCCTGTTCGCCGAGCTGGGCCTGGACGAGGTCACCGCCGAGGAGATCACGGTCCTGCCGGGCGCCGACGAGGTCATCGCCCTGCTGGAGCTGCGCGAGCAGGCCCGCAGCGGCCGCTGGGACGTCATCGTCGTCGACTGCGCGCCCACCGCCGAGACGCTCCGGCTGCTCGCCCTGCCCGAGGCCCTCGACTGGCACGTCAACCGGCTGCTGCCGGTCGGCAGGCGGCTGCTGCGCACCCTCTCCCCGCTGATCCGCCGGGTGGCGCAGGTCAGCGTGCCCGAGGACCACGTGGTCGGCGCGGGGGAGCGCCTCCACCGGGGCCTGCTGGAGGTCCGCGAGCTGCTCACCGGTCCCGACGCCAGCGTCCGGCTGGTGCTCACCCCCGAGGCCGTCGTGCTGGCCGAGGCCCGCCGCACGCTCACCTCCCTCAGCCTGTACGGCTACCGCGTCGACGCGGTGATCGCCAACCGGGTCTTCCCGGCCGAGGGCGCCGACCCGTGGCGGCGGCGGTGGGTGGAGGCCCAGGCCAGGCACCTGGCCGACGTCGAGCAGTCCTTCGCCCCGCTGCCCATCCACACCGTGCCCTACCTGGACGCCGAGCCCGTCGGCGCCGCCGCCCTCGCCCAGGTCGCCGAGGCCATGTACGGCCAGGGTGACCCCTTCGCCCCGCCCACCGTGGACCCGCCGCTGCGGATCACCCCCGAGGGCGAGCTGATCCTGGCCCTGCCGCTCGCCGAGAAGGGCGAGGTGGACCTGGCCCGCAAGGGCGACGAGCTGATCGTCGACGCGGGCCCCTACCGCCGGGTCCTGGCCCTGCCCGCCGCCCTGGCCCGCAGGCCCGTGCGAGAGGCCGTGCTCCGTGACGGCCTTCTCCGGGTACGGTTCCAGACGGGAGGGCCTGATGACTGAGAAGACCGAGAAGACCGAGAAGCCCGGCAGTGACAGAGACCCGTTGGGCAGCGCGGCCGAAGAGGCGTTCAAGCTCTTCGACACGCTCCAGCAGAGAGCGGCCAAGGAACTGCGCAAAAACCTGATCAAGGGCACGATGACCGGGTTCGGCAGCGCTTTCTCCAGCGGCACGGGCCGTGGCGGCGGCCGGGACGTGTGGGAGGAGGCGGTCTCCGAGCATGACGAATACATCTGCCGGGCCTGCCCCGTCTGCCGGGCCATGGCCGCCCAGCGCGAGTCCGGCGGGGCGGTCGCCGACCACCTGATGCAGGCCGGCAGCGAGCTGTTCGCCGCGTTCAAGTCGGCCGTCGACGGACTCAACAAGCCCACGCCCGGGCAGCGGGCGCGGGAGCGCGGCAGGGAAGAGACCCCCGTGGAGCACATCGACCTGGGGTGAGCCCAGGGGGAGACCTGGGACGGACCCAGGGGAAAAGGGTGGACAATGGCGCTGACCATCGGCGTTGACATCGGCGGGACCAAGGTCGCGGCGGGCGTCGTGGACGAGGACGGCCGGATCGTCGAGCATCTTCTGCGGCCCACCCCGGCCACCAACCCCGAGCAGGTCGCCGAGACGATCGCCGAGGCCGTCCGGGAGCTGTCCAAGGGCAGGGAGATCGAGGCCGTGGGTCTCGGCGCCGCCGGGTTCGTCGACGAGACCCGGTCCATCGTGCACTTCGCGCCCAACCTGGCCTGGCGCGAGGAGCCGCTGCAGAAGAAGGTCTCCGACCTCGTCGGCCTGCCCGTCGTGGTGGAGAACGACGCCAACGCGATGGCCTGGGGCGAGGCCAAGTTCGGCGCCGGGCGCGGTGAGAGCCACCTGGTCTGCGTGACCATCGGCACGGGCATCGGCGGCGGGATGATCTTCGACGGCTCGCTCTACCGGGGCCGCTGGGGCATGGGCGCCGAGCTCGGCCACATGCAGGTGGTCCCCGAGGGGCGCCTGTGCGGGTGCGGCAACCTCGGCTGCTGGGAGCAGTACGCCAGCGGCAACGCCCTGGTCGCCGAGGCCAGGGCGATCGCCGAGGCCGACCCGGCGCGCGCCGCCGGACTGCTGGAGATCGCCGGCGGCACCCCCGAGCAGATCGAGGGTCATGAGGTCACCGAGGCGGCCAGGCAGGGAGACCCGGCCGCGCTGGCCGCCTTCTCCACGATGGCCGACTGGCTGGCCCAGGGTCTGGACGATCTCGCCGCCGTCCTCGACCCCGGGTGCTTCGTCCTGGGCGGCGGCGTCTCGCGCGCCGCCGACCTCTGGATCGACCAGGTCCGCGAGGCCTACGCCCGCAACCTGACCGGCCGGGGGCACCGTCCCGTGGCCGACATCCGCCTGGCCGAGCTGGGCGCGTCGGCGGGTCTGGTCGGCGCGGCGGACCTCGCCCGGAGCCGCTGAGGCGCTGCTCCGGCATCGGAGGACGTCGGGGCGGGGTCATGCGCGCACCGGAGCACCGGAGGCGTGGCGGATCCCGCCGGAGGCGTTGAGGCGATGCTTCCAAGCGGTTGAGGCGGTGCTCTCGCGCGCCGGAGGCTGGAGTCGTGGCGGGGGCCCTGGTACGCCGGGGTCCGCACGGTTACGCTCGCGGCAGGTTTCATCACGTTTCATGGCGTTTTGTCGGGTGAGGCAGCCGTGGTGCTCAGAGTCGCCAGCTACAACGTGCGCTCCATGAAAGACGACGTCGCCGCGCTGGGGCGGGTGATCACCGCGCTCCACGCCGACGTGCTCTGCGTGCAGGAGGCCCCCCGGTTCCTGTGCTGGCGCCGCCGGCGCAGGCGGCTGGCCGCCTCCGGCGGGCTCACCGTGGCGGCGGGCCGCCGTCCGGGTGGGGTGGCCGTGCTGGTCGGCCCGGGCGTACGGCTGCTGCACGGTGAGGGGCACCTGCTGAAGTTCTTCTTCGGCCTGGAGCGGCGGGCGATCGCGATCGCCGTGGTGGAGGCCGGAGGGCGGCGGGTGGCCGTCGGCTCCGTCCACCTCGACCTCCACGAGGGCGCCCGGCTGCACCACGCGGGGGAGGCGCTGGCCCTGCTGCGGGCCGCCGCCGACCGGTTCGGCGCGCTGCCGGTGCTCGCCGGGGACATCAACGAGCACTCCGAGGGGCCGTCCTGGCGCCATCTGGCCGGGCACCTGACCGACTGCTACCCGGTCTCGCCGCGCGGTGACGGCTTCACCTTCCCCGCCCGGGGGCCCAGGCACCGCATCGACGCGATCTTCGCGGTGGCCGGGCTCCCGGTCCTCTCCTGCGGCGGGGCCGAGGCCGATCCGGCCGATCTGGCGGCGGCCACCGACCATCTACCGGTGGTCGCCGAACTGGGCGGCCCGCTCCCCCGGGACGGCGAGCGCCCGGAGCGCGTCCAGGGCCGGAGCGGCGCGCTCGAGGAGACGGAGCGCCCGGAGCCTCCCGGCGGCCGGTAGGCGGGGCGGCGCGGGGGCGAGCGCTCTGACGGCCGCCGCCTGGGAGGGGACGGGGTGTCCCGGTGGCCGGTAGGCGGGGCGGCGTGGGGGCGAGTGCTCTGGCGGCGGCCGCCTGGGAAGGAGCGGGGCGCCCGGGGCCTCCCGGTGGCCGGTGGGCACGAGGGCGCGGGGTGCCTGGAGCGTCTGGAGTGTCCTGGTGGGGCGGGGTCTGCGACCGTGCCGGCGTCCGGCCGGGCGCTCCGCCGGGACGGCAACCTGGGGGAGCGGCATACGCCGGCCGAGCGTGGCCCTTACCATTTGAACATGACCCGTCGCCTTCCGCGGCGTGCGCTGGCGCTGTGCGTGGGAGGCCTGCTCCTGCTGTCCTCGCGCCTGCCCGCCGCCCATGCCGAGCCTGTCAGTCCGCCCGCGGTGGAGGCATGGCAGGCGCCGACCAGCGCGCGGCTGAGCAGCGACGGGTCGCTGTCGGACGTGGCCGGGGCCTCGGCCACCAGCGTCTGGGCGGTGGGCCAGCAGAGCGTCTGGGACATCTGGCAGAGCCGCGGCGCGATCACCCACTGGGACGGCGCGAGCTGGACCGAGGTCGGCATCCGCAACGACCCCACCGGGGCGGCGCTGCTGCGCTCGGTCGCGGCCGCCTCCCCGACCGAGCTGTGGGCCGTCGGCGAGGGCCACGACAGCCTCCCCTACCTGGCCAGGGGCGACGGGACGGGCTTCGACCGGGTCACCGTCGACAGCATGCGCGTGGGCGACTGGCTGGGCGGGGTGGCGGCCACCCCGGACCGGATGGTCGCGGTCGGCCGCCGCGACAGGCAGCCGCTCGTCGTCAGCGGCGGCGGCGGCGGCAAATGGAAGATCAGCCAGCTCAAGGGGAAGGGCACGCTGTACGGCGTGGCCCTGGCCGGCAAGAGCGAGGGGTGGGCGGTAGGCGACACCGGCGGCAGGCCGCTGGTCACGAGGCTGTCCGGCGGGCGCTGGAAGCCCTACCAGATCCCGGACATCCCCGGCGGCTACCTGCGCGACATCTACCTCGACGGGTCGAAGCGGGCGCTGGCCGTCGGCGGCGTCTACGACGACTCCGGCAGGGCCCGTCCGCTGATCCTGTCCTGGAACGGCAAGAAGTGGTCCCAGGTGACCCCGCCCGACGGCGACGTGCGCCTGTACGGCGTGACGGGCGACGGCAAGGGCCACTTCTGGATCTCCGGAGTGGACCTGGAGCAGCCCGGCGAGGCGTTCCTGCTCCGCTACGACGGCCACACGGTCAGGGCGCTGCGCGGCGCCGCCACCGTCGCCCAGCGGACGGTCAGGCTCCAGTCGGTGACCTACCTGCCGGGCACCGGCACGGTGCTGACCGTGGGCCACGTGGTCGACGCCAACGGCCGCTACACCGACGTGATCGAGCGGCTCGGCACGTCGGGGCGGGCCAAGCCGTAGCGGTCAGATGACCGCGCCGTCGTCCCAGCCGGAGTCGTTGGGCGGGCCGTCGCCCATCCGCACCACCAGCGCCACGAAGCCGCCGATGAACGCCGCGACCGCGGTGAACAGCATCCAGCCCTGCAGGTTCCAGTTCAGGGCGGCGCTGAGCAGCAGGTAGGCCGGGCCACCGAAGAGGGCCAGCCAAGCGATCTTGGTGGTGGTGTCCGTCTTGGGCAGCGGGGGCGGCGGCGGGGGCACGTAGTGACCCTCGTCGTCGGGGTCCGCCTGCTCGGGACCGGCGTCGGGGAAGTCCTCCTCGGCCGGTGGGGGCCTGTCCTCGTCCGACTGCTTGACCACCCGTCGGGGAGGCTCGGAGGGCAGGTTCTCGCTGTCCGGCCACGGCTGGTCGGCCGAGTCGCGTACAGCGGTGTCGTTGAAGGACGCGACGATCTGACGCCAGACCTCGTCCTCATCGCTTTGAGGTGTCACTTAGCTGGGCTCGTTACTCATCGGCCGGCCACTTCCTCCTGGAAACCGCGCATCCCCCACCCGTGATCAGTCTCTCTGCAAGGGTACCGAGGTGTTCGCGTGGACGAACTCCAGGCTCCCGGTAAAGATCTGATCCGCGTCGTTGTCGAGCGTCGCGACGTGGTAGCTGTTGTTGAGCTCCACCACATTAAGATTCCCCCCGCTCAGCCTCTCACGCAGAATACGCACACTGGTCGGTTTCACCACATGGTCCTGCGGGCTGTGGAAGACCAGCACCGGCTGGGTGACCTTGCCCAGCTCCGCCTGGGTCAGCGCCCACAGCCGGGGAAGGGTGGCCGCGGCCCTGACCGGTGTGCGTGTGTAGCCTAGCTCGGTCGCCCCCTCCTTCTTGATGTCGCCCGCCACGCCCGGCACCGACGGGACCACCAGCCGCAGCAGCGGCGCCAGTCTGAGCAGCGGCACGTCGTTGGCGACCGACGGGTTGACGATCACCAGCCCCCTGATCCCCGCCCCGTGGACCTGGGCCAGCCGCAGCGCCATGCACCCGCCCAGCGACAGGCCCATCACGAAGACCTCGGAGCAGCGGCCCCGCAGGTCCGCCAGGGTCTTGTCCAGCTCGGCGTACCAGTCCTCCCAGCGGGTGCGGCTCATCTCCTGCCAGGTGGTGCCGTGGCCGGGCAGCCGGGGCAGCGCCACGGTCAGGCCCGCCGCGGCCAGGTGTTCGCCCCACGGGCGCAGCGACTGGGGCGATCCGGTGAATCCATGGCAGAGCAGGACGCCGATCTGACCACCTTTATGGTGGTACGGCTCCGCGCCGGGCATGACTGGCATCGCAGCTCCTTGTAAGGTTCGCCCGATCGTCGCACGAGTGGGGCGTATTTTGCGAGAGGTCGATTTGAGTGGTTTCGCGGTGTAGTTGGTCGGCGCCGGAGGTGCGAAGATAACTCAAGGTCCCGCCTGTCAACCGAAGGAGCCTCACGTGTTCTACTGGGTGGTGAAGGCCATCCTCTGGCCCTTCCTCCATCTCGTCTTCCGTCCGTGGGCGGAGGGCGTGAAGAACGTGCCCAAGGAGGGTCCGGTAATCCTGGCGGGCAACCACCTGTCATTCGCCGACCATTTCTTCGGGGCACTCTTCCTGCCGCGCAAGGTGATCTCTCTCGGCAAGTCCGACTACTTCACCGGCCGCGGACTCAAGGGCGTCCTCAGCCGGGCCTTCTTCAGCGGTGTGGGCACCGTCCCGATCGACCGCTCGGGCGGCAAGGCCAGCGAGGCGGCGCTCCGCACCGGCAAGCGCATCCTCAGCGAGGGCCAGGTGCTCGCCATCTATCCCGAGGGCACCCGCTCCCACGACGGCCGCCTCTACAAGGGCAAGACCGGGGTGGCCCGGCTGGCGCTGGAGGCGCGGGTGCCGGTCGTCCCGTGGGCGATGGTCAACACCTTCGAGATGATGCCCCCCGGCCGTCCCGTGCCCAAGCTGGGCATCCGCCCGGGGGTGAGGTTCGGCAAGCCGCTCGACTTCTCCCGCTACTACGGGATGGAGGAGGACCGCCTCGTCCTGCGCGCCGTCACCGACGAGATCATGTACGCGCTGATGGAGCTGTCCGGCCAGGAATACGTCGACAAATACGCCGCAAGCGCCAAGGTCGAGGCCGCCCGCGCCGCCAAGGAAGCCGGCAGGCGCCGCTGACGGTCCCCGGTCCCGCCCGGCTGACGGTTCCAGGCCCGCTTCCGATCCGTCGGTCAATGATCGGCAGCACTCATGGCGAATCACCGCATTCAATGATTTCGGCGCTAATAAAATAGTTAAAGCGGATATGGGGAATAAATGGGGATTGGCAGGATTTAGGGCACTTCTGCCTGGTGGTCCGCAGACCGGCCCCGAGAATGACCGGCCGGGACGGCTCCACCCGGCCGGTAACCGCCGAACGAGGAGAATTCGGGAAGGCCGCCGTGACATCGACGGCTCCGGCGGCGACCGCCCCGCATCCGCGGCACCGGGACGGACCCGGGCGGAGGGCGCCGGTGAGGGGTCAGGGCCGCCGCGGGGTCAGCGGGTCGACTCGCGGACGACCAGCTCCGGCTGGAACATGATCTGCTGGTGCGCGTGGGACTCCGGGTTGTCGCACTCGTCGAGCAGCAGCTCGGTGGCGACCCGGCCCAGCCGGTGGGTCGGCTGCCGGATCGAGCTGAGCGAGACCGCCGAGGCCGAGGCGAAGTCGATGTCGTCGTAGCCGATGAGCGCGACGTCCTCGGGCACCCGGACGCCGGCCTGGAGCAGCCCGCGCAGCATGCCGAGGGCCAGCAGGTCGTTGGCGCAGAACACGGCGTCCGGCAGCCGCCCCTCGAAGATCATCTTCTCGGCCGCCGCCTGACCCGCCCTGGCGTTCATCGCGTCCGTCTCGATCTCCACCAGCGCCTCTCCCGGGTCGCGGCCCGCCGCCGCCAGCGCCCGCTCGGCCCCGGTCCGCCGGTCGAGGCACTGGCGGACCGTGAGCGGCCCGGTGACGTAGGTGATCCGCCCGGCCCCGCCGCTCAACAGGTGGGAGACCGCCAGGGCGCCGCCGGTGACGTCGTTGACCGCGACGGAGCACTGGTCGGCCCGCTCGGCGGGGTGGTCCACCAGCACCACGCTGATGCCGTGCTCCCTCAGCCGGTCGAGCCTGGTGAGGTTGGCCCCCGCCGGGGTGATGAGCACCCCCCGGACCCGCTGCTCGGCGAAGACCAGCAGGTTGCGCTCCTCCTTGAGCCGGTCGCCCGAGGAGTTGCCCAGGATCACCGCGTATCCGCGCTCGCTGGCCCCCTCCTCCACGCCCGCCGCCACGTCGGTGAAGAACGGGTTGCCGATGTCGATGACCGACAGGCCGATGGTGCGGCTGTGCCCGGCCCGCAGGCTGGAGGCCGAACCGTGGCGGACGAACGCGAGCTCGCGGATGGCCCCCTCCACCCGCACGCGCGTGGATTCGGCGACCTTCTCGGGCCGGTTGAGCACGTTGGACACCGTGCCGGGGGAGACGCCGGCACGTGCCGCGACATCCTTGATGCTCACCGAACTCATGGGCATTGATTAAAACGTAACAAACCTCGGTGCGCCAATCATGGCGTCAGCGCTCCGGACGGCTCGGCCGCGGTTTCCGTCCGGAGGGCCGCGCCGGTGACGGGCGACAGGCCGGCCAGCAGGTCCCGCGCGGCCTTGAGGTGCTCGGCCACCTGGGCGGATTCGCCGCCCTCGTGGGCGTTGAAGTGCCACACGCGGATGTCCTTGGGGCCCGCGTGGTGGTTGTAGGCGGCGAACACGGTGGAGGCGGGGGTGACGCCGTCGCGCAGGCCCACCGAGAAGAGGGCGGGGGTGGTGTTGCGGGCGGCGAAGTTCATGCCGTCGAAGTGGTCGAGAGTGGCGAAGACCTGGTCGAGGCGGTGCCGGTGGTTCTTGAGGAAGCGGCCGATCTCGGCGTAGGGCTCCTCGTCGGTGATCTCGGCGGCGCGGCGGATGTGGGACATGAACGGCACGTCGATGAAGGCGAACAGCAGGTCCGGGACCAGGGCGCTGACGGCCATCGCCAGGGCGCCGCCCTGGCTGCTGCCCGAGACCACGACGCGGGAGGGGTCCACCAGCGGGTGGGCGCGGGCGGCCTCGACGGCGCGGACGCCGTCGGCGTACAGGCGGCGGTAGTAGTAGTCGTCGGGGTCGAGCACGCCCTGGGTGAGCTTGCCGTGGACCTGGCCCCAGGTGCCGCCGACCGGGTCGGCGGTCTCGCCCGCGCGCCAGCCGCCGCCCTGCCCCCGGGAGTCCATCACGAGGACCGCCCACCCGGCCACCGGCCAGGTCAGCCAGTCGTGCGGCATGCCCCGGCCGCCGTTGTAGCCGATGTACTGCACCACGCACGGCAGCGGCCCCTCGGCCGCGGCGGGGACCAGCAGCCAGCCCCGGATCTCGTGCCCGCCGAAGCCCGCGTAGCGGACGTCGAAGCAGCGCACCAGCGCCAGGTCCGTCTCCACCTCGGTGAAGACGGGGGCCAGGTCATGCAGCCGCGTCTCGGCCAGGGTCCGCTCCCAGAAGGCGTCGAACCCGGCGGGTTCCCGGAGCTCGGGGCGGTAGTTCCTGAGCTGCTCGAGGGGCATGTCGACGAACAAGAAATCTCCCGACTGTGAGTCGTTCCTCGGCGGGGGCCGAGATGGGTTCGACGGCGTCCGGGCGGCCCCGGCGGGCGGTGCGCGACACCATTGGTAATTGTGTCCACTTCTGGGGTGATACGCCAGGGTCGTCCGACGGTGCCCCGCCGTGGCCGACGATGCCTCGCCGTGGCCGATGGCGCCCCGCCGTGGCCGGCGGGGCGCCGTCGCGGAGTTTCGGACGGCCGCACCCGGATGTTGACAGCGGCGCGTCCCGCGTAACTTCGCCGGCGGTTTTATTAAAACGTTTTTATCAGGCCGGACTTTCAGGCGGTGGAGGGCTCCGCCGGGGCCGGGCTCTCAGGCGGTGGGCGGCTCCGCCAGGTGGGCGCGGATCTGGCGGATGTGCTCGGGGGTGGTGCGGCAGCAGCCGCCGACGAAGGCGGAGCCCGCGGCGTGCCACCCGGCCGCCGCCGCGCCGAACTCGACCGGATCGGTCAGCCCCAGCCAGCGGCGGTCCACGGCGTCCCACGTCTCGCCGGAGTTGGGGTAGACCATCACCGGCTTGCCCTCGATCCGGCCGATGAGGCTGGGGATGTGGCGCGGGGCCGTGCAGTTGACACCGACGGCGATCACCTGCCGGTCGCCGGCGAACAGCGCGGCGGCCTCCTTGAGCGGGGTGCCGTCGCTGATGTGCTCGCCGTCGCGGCAGGAGAAGCTCACCCAGGCCCGGGTCCCGGGCGTCTCGGCCAGCAGTCGGGCCAGCGCTCTGGCCTCGGCGTAGGACGGGATGGTCTCGCAGGCCAGCAGGTCGGCCCCGCTGCCGGCCAGGATGTGCCAGCGGTCGCGGTGCCAGTCGGCGAGGCCGTCCTCGTCGAGGTCGTAGTCGCCGGTGTATTCGGCGCCGTTGGCCAGGTAGGCCCCGTAGGGTCCGACGCTGGCGGCCACCGTGCCGGTGCCGTGGGAGTCCCTGGCCTCGGCGGCCAGCCGTACCGACAGCAGGATCAGCTCCTCTGCCTCGGCCGCGCTCAGCCCCCGGCGCATGAACGCCGGGATGCTCGCCTGATAACTCGCGGTGGTCGCCACCTCGGCTCCGGCGGCGAAGTAGTCGAGATGCGCCTGCCTGATCACCGAGGGGTTCTCCATCAGGAGCTTGGCCGACCAGAGCTCGTCCCGCAGGTCGGCGCCGAGCGCCTCCAGATGTGTGGCCAGTCCGCCGTCCAGAATTACCATTTCGCTACTTTATGTCACTTCTGTCGGCGTTCCGGCTCGCCGGCGATCTCCACGGGGTCCCGCGCCGCCGTGGCCCCCCTCACGATCTCGGCATGCGGCTCGTCGGAGACCGCCGGCGCCGGCAGCAGCGCCAAGCCCGCCGCC